>NZ_JAQMTI010000063.1:0-27714 GCF_028329225.1 Sphaerospermopsis kisseleviana CS-549
AAACCTGCGGGCTTATGACTTCGTTTCCCAAGAATTACGGGCAGCAGAAGACCCAGAATTTGAAACCTTCTATACCAAAAACATTTTGTTGAACGAGGGTATCCGCGCTTGGATGGCTCCTCAAGACCAACCCCACGAACAATTTGTATTCCCTGAAGAAGTATTACCACGTGGTAACGCTCTCTAATTTGATGATGAATTAATCAAATCCTTTAGTATTCATCCTTTTTAATTTACCCCCAGGCTATTTATTAGCCTGGGGTTTTTTAATGGTCATTAGTCATTAGCGGTTAGCGGTCATTATTGATTTTTACCCAGTCACCAGTCACCAGTCACCAATCACCAATCACCAATCACCAATCACCAGTCACCTCCTGACTATTGCCAAAATAATTTTCTGTGCTATGATAATCTCAGGTTAAAAACCCAGAGTTTTGCGCTCTGCCTTTTTGAAACTAAGACCGTTTAGGCAACAAGGAGGTGATGCCCATGATAGATAGTAGTAAAAGCATGGGTCATCAGGTTGCAGTTAGCCGGCTGTGCGCCGGGGCTGTTCTCTAAAAGTTAGCCTTAGTTATCCTGAGATTTAGTTATCCTGAGATACTAAGTTAGCTCAAGTAGCTAGGCTAAAAGTCGGAGTTCCTTCCGGCAGTCTGGTTGCAACCTGAAGACCCGCTAGACCGCCCTGAGTTAGATCATCGGATTTAATTTAGGGCGGATAGTTTTTTAGGGGCTAGTAACGGTAAATTTTCTCTTCACGAACATATAGCAGTAGACAAGCTGGTTAGGACATTCTCAAAAGCTAAAAGCTAGTAATAATAAGGGTTTTACCTTTGCCTCTTGCCTCTTGCCTTCCGCTATATCTGTATTTTTTTACAAGCTACAGAATTCGCCATTAATTGTTGAAAATAATTTAACTGCGCTTCAGGGAACATTCAGACTTGGCAGGACATCCTCACAATATAGAGAGGTTTTTGCTAATAGAGGAAATTGTCCAATGGCAACAGCAAAGAAATTTAATCTAACAGATGTGATTGTTTAAATCAGTTGCAAACACTTTTGGCAAAAGCTGCTGTTATGTTTTTGTCCTGTATATCTGTGGTGTGAGTTGAAAATAGTTAATTGCTTGGTTGTGATTGAGAATATGATACCAGCTTATTTGCGCGGTATTTAATTGATAAATTTTATCTTGATCATTAGGCTGAGATATTTTATAATATAAAACTATGATTTAGATGCTTTTACATAAGTTAATTTCATGATTTTTTAACGATTCGTTAATCATTTTTTAACTTTGTAAAAACTAAAATTGTAGTAGTGGCAGCTATGCCTCATCCACAGGTCGCAAAAAGATATCGCATTTCGGATAAGTAGGTACTACAAAAACAGTCATCTATAAACGGTGTGAGGAGTAAAAGTAAAGATGTCTAATCTCTTGTGGAAGTCTCTGGTGGTTAGCCCAGCAGTTTTAGGAGCAGCGTTATTAGTTTCAGGAACAGCTGTTGCCGCTGCAAATGCCACCACTGAAGTATCAACACTGGAAACTCAAGCCGCTACAGAAGTTTCCCAACAGCCTGAAGTTTTAGCTCCAGTCGCTTCAAAAACGCAGGTTTTGGCCCAGGTTCAGAACTACAGCAACGAAGGTCAAAATTTACAGTCGCAAGTTACATCAGTATCTCAGTTTTCTGATGTTCAGCCCACTGATTGGGCATTCCAAGCATTGCAGTCTTTGGTAGAAAGATATGGCTGTATTGCGGGTTATCCCAATGGTACATATCGCGGCAACCGGGCCTTAACTCGTTATGAATTTGCTGCTGGTTTAAATGCTTGTTTAGATCGTGTTAACGAATTGATCGCCACAGCAACAGCTGATTTGGTGACAAAACAGGATTTAGCGACTTTACAGCGTCTGCAAGAAGAATTTTCTGCGGAACTGGCAACTTTACGGGGTCGTGTAGATACTTTGGAAGCCCGTACTGCTGAGTTAGAAGCGAATCAATTCTCTACTACTACTAAATTACAAGGTGAAGCTATTTTTGCTGTCACCGATTCTTTGGGCGCTACTCCTCCTGGACAAACTGTTTTGCAGAACAGAGTTCGTTTGAACCTGCAAAGCAGCTTCACTGGTAGAGATATGTTGAATACTCGTTTGACTGCGGGTAATGCCCAAGGTTTTGGAACCACAGCGGAAACTAACCAAACCTTTGAAGTTGGTAGCACTGGTAATAACAATGTTGAGATTGACAAACTGACTTATGAAGCTCCTATTGGTCCTGCACAGGTCTATATAGCAGCTACTGGTGGTCAGCATAGCCATTATGCAGCAGTTAACAACCCTTACTTCTTTGATAAAACAGATGGCGGTAATGGTGCTTTAAGTACCTTTAGTTCGGAAAATCCCATCTATAGAATTGGTGGTGGTTCAGGTATTGCTGTTAATGTACCCTTTGGACAAGGCGGCGGCATTCTCAAACCAAGTTCATTAACTTTAGGTTACTTGGCTTCTGGAAACACAACTTCTGGCGCTGAAAACCCTGCTAATGGTGCAGGTTTGTTTGATGGTAACTATGCGGCTTTAGGTCAGTTAAACTTCAATGTTGGTAATCGTCTTGCTTTAGCTGCTACCTATGTACATGGTTATCATGGTGCTGGTAGTACCTTGTTTGATGCAGGACGTGATGGAGGTGCTGTTGTCGGTACAACACTAGCTAATAATCTGAGTTCACCAAGCGGCTCTTCCAGTAACTCCTACGGTGTTTCCGCAGCGTTCAAACCCAGCCAAAGACTATCTATCAGTGGTTTCCTTTCTTACCACGATATTACAGGCTTTGCTGCAAATGATGATTTTGAAGCTTGGAGTTATGGAGTTGGGGTAGCGTTACCTGACTTTGGTAAGAGAGGGAACGTATTAGGTATTTTCGGTGGCGTTCAACCCTATACCTTTAATAATGCTGGTGGTCCTAACACTGGTGATATGCCTTACCAAGTTGAAGGTTTCTACAAGTATCGCGTCTCCGACAATATCTCTGTCACCCCTGGTGTGATTTGGTTACCTGCTGTTGGACAGAACAGCAATAGCCAGGATGCCTTTATTGGAACTCTCAGAACAACGTTTACTTTCTAAATGATAGCGTTGATAGTCTGCTAACAATCTTTTAATCTTTTTTTGCCCGCCATGAGGCGGGTTTTTTGTTTTGATCAGCAAAAACCTGTCTTCAAAAACGGTTTTATAGCCGTATACAAAAAGGTTAGGTTTGGGCAATTAACCAAAACTGAAACTAAGTACCCAAGCAAAATTAATTTAACATATTGATTGAAAACCAAAATGCCTGTATTCCTTACCTGTTGCCTGTTAAGAATTCCCTCTCCTAACTGATTGCTGATGGCTGATAGCTGAATACTCAAAAAAAGTACAAACCCCAGTGTAAAACCGGAGTATACTGGAAAAGTATGAATTATGAATTATTCATGAACCTTTATCCTTAACTGCTGCTTGTGGAACTATCCTGTAAATCTGAATACGCAATTCTGGCGTTATTAGAAATGGCAACTCATTACGAAAGCGGCGAACCGATGCAAATTCGACAAATTGCCGCCCAACAAGATATACCAGATCGCTATTTAGAACAGCTACTTGCTACTTTGAGGCGTGGGGGTATAGTTAAAAGTCAACGTGGTTCAAAAGGTGGCTATCTGTTAGCGCGAGAACCTTGGAAAATCAGCGTTTTTGATATTTTGGAATGTTTAGAAGGGTTGGATATCAAGACAGGGGAAGATGATAATAACCCCAAAAGTGTAGATAGTGCCATTGTAGAAGAAATTTGGCAAGAAGCGCGTCAGGCTGCAAATGCAGTCTTACAAAAATATTCGCTTCAGGATCTTTGTGAACGGCGAGATTCACGGAGGCAATTAGATATCATGTACTACATCTAAAGGAATCAAAAGTTATTATGCGGGTTGCTCGAAATATTACAGAATTGGTTGGACGGACTCCCTTGGTGCAGTTAAACCGTATTCCCCAGGAAGAAGGTTGTGTAGCACAGATTTTGCTGAAACTGGAAAGTATGAACCCATCGGCATCGGTGAAAGACAGAATCGGTGTGAGTATGATTAATGATGCTGAACGGGAAGGTTTAATCACTCCTAGTAAGACAGTGTTGGTAGAACCGACATCGGGAAATACGGGTATTGCTTTGGCAATGACAGCGGCGGCTAAGGGGTATAAATTAATTTTGACTATGCCGGAAACCATGAGTGCTGAACGTCGGGCAATGCTGCGGGCGTATGGGGCAGAATTGGAATTAACACCGGGTATTGAGGGGATGAGTGGAGCGATTCGCAGAGCGCAGGAAATTGTGGAAACTACACCACACTCATATATGTTGCAACAGTTCCGCAATCCTGCTAATCCTAAAATACATCGAGAAACTACAGCTTTGGAAATCTGGGAAGATACCGATGGCCAGGTAGATATGATTGTGGCGGGTGTGGGTACTGGTGGTACTATTACTGGTGTGGCGGAAGTTTTGAAGGCAAAGAAACCTAGTTTTCAGGCGATCGCTGTTGAACCTGCTAATAGTCCTGTGTTATCTGGTGGTAAACCAGGACCCCATAAAATTCAGGGTATTGGGGCGGGTTTTGTTCCCCAAGTTTTGAATGTAAAATTGATTGATGAGATAATTTCTGTCACTGATGAAGAGGCGATCGCTTTCAGTCGCAGGTTAGCTAGGGAAGAAGGACTATTATCGGGAATTTCTAGTGGTGCTGCTTTATGTGCTGCTATTTGTGTCGCCCAACGTCCAGAAAATGCAGGACGTTTAATAGTCATGATTCAACCAAGTTTTGGTGAAAGATATTTGAGTACACCTTTGTTTCAGGATTTAGAAGCTAAGACGGTAAACTAAGAATTCAGGAGTCAGGAGTTGTAGGGGCGAAGCATTCGGACGACCAATTATCAATTTGTGTCCAAGGCTATTTTCCCAATGCTTCGCCCGTACAGGAGTCAGTGAACAGTGAACAGATTAATAATAAAATTTATTGATAACTAATTACTGATGACTGATAACTGATAACTGATAACTGATAATTAAATCATGGAAGATTCTAACCATTACAAAACCCTGAAAGTTAATGCTAATGCCAGCCAAGCGGAGATTAAACAAGCATATCGCCGCTTGGTGAAAATGTTTCATCCTGACAGTAATCAGGAAACAGCTAATCATGAGGAAATTATTAGAATTAATGCTGCTTATGAAGTTTTGAGTGATGTTCAAAGTCGTCTAAAATACGATGAACAAATTAGAAAAGATGCCCAAAAATCAAATATTCATCGTCAAGAAAGAACTGCATCTGCTCAAAAACAACATAAGGCTAAAAAACAATCTGGAAAAGATGCAGATGAAAAGGTTGAAGAGTGGTTGCGTGTAGTTTATCAACCGATCAACCGCGTGCTTTGTCGCATTCTTAATTCTTTAGAACAGCAAATTGAAGACTTAGCAGCAGATCCTTTTGATGATGAGTTAATAGATCAATTTCAAGAATATTTAGATAACTGTCGGGATGATTTTAAAAAGGCTCAAAATACCTTTCATTCTTTACCAAACCCTCCTAGTTTAGCGAGAGTAGCAGCACATCTTTATTATAGTTTAAATCAAGTGGGTGATGGTTTGGAAGAGTTGGGATATTTTCCTTTAAATTATGATGATCGTTATTTGCACACGGGTCAAGAAATGTTTAGAATAGCAACGCGGTTACATTGTGAAGCGCAAGAATCTGTGGGGTGAAAAATGGTAAGAAGTAAGGAGTCAGAAGGTTTGATGATTTTTCAGATTTTATGGTAATGGTAAATAGACTATCCGATCTTGATATTCACCATCTTCTGAAGCTAAAGCAACTAATATTAATTCTTCTATATTTTCACCAACACTTAAATTAGGATTGACAATAAAGATTCCTGGTATGTGACGATTCATGGCAATAAGCTGTTGTGCATTTAATTTGTATAAGTGGAACAGGCATCTTGCCTGTTAAACAAGAGTTCAGAATATTAGGATTATACAATTTAGCTGTGTAACAGCTTATGATCAGATAAATGCACTGGCATAGAAGTGCGGTTATTTGTCACCAATATAAAATTGTCTCTCTTTTCTAAGTTGTCTGAGTTTTTCTGATACTGGTGGGGGATTCAGTCTTTGTTGTTCTCTCATTTTATGACCATGTTCTATCCAGGTTTTCATATAATTGCTGACAATTTCTTTGTTTTGTAAATAGTACAGAATTGTTGCATATACCTGTTCTAAAGAAATTGATTGATATATTTGGGCGATTTCTTCTGGAGAACGTCCACAATCAATATATTCATATAAAATTGTTTCAATTCCTATTCTTGAATTTTTCAGTCTAATGTCTCCAGGAGAAAGGAAATTGAAATATTCGGCAATGTCTTTGTTAGGTATATTTTGATGAATTGTTTGGTTGTTCATAAATTTAACCTCATTGGTTGTAATCTTTTCCGATTCAAATTAACTACAAATTAAAAATTACTAAAATCGAGATTTACTATAGGTTTTTGATAACCAATATTGTTTTTTTCTACAAAATTTACCAAGTCTTCAATGAAAGAAGAAATATAATTTTTAGAATCACCTGGAATGTAAATACGATATGAAGATTCAGTCCACCCTGTATAATACTCTTCATTAATAGGAATAGGATTATCCCAAGAAATAAATTCATGCTTTGTAAGCAATCTAATTTCTCCATCAATATCATTATATCTACAGATTCTTCTCAGTCTATCTTCATTAAAACGATAATAAAATTTACCTCCATGTGCTTCTTGCAAAGAATTTTCATCCCTCCTTTCAAGAAGGAAAGCATAAAATTCTCGTGTTATGCGAGGTAACTTGACAAGTTCCTTAGCTAAAAAATCAAACGCCTGTTTTATATCATCCATTGAGTAATCATCTCCTCCAAAATTATTATTGATGTAATATTCATAATAAACTCTAAGTGAATTTTCATTAAATTTAGGTTTTGCTATTGGCTCAATATAATTTTTGATACTTGTAGCAAATTCACCGTCTTGATTTGGTATCTCTAACTCTATTTTTACCCTGACAACTTCTTGTTTTATGTACTGGTGAATAGATTGTAAGGTATCGAGAGGAAGATCAATTACTTTTTTACAAATGGTGTTGATATCCCAAATATTTTCCTTTGTAAAATTTAATTTCTCCCATAAGTCTTTTTTCTCGGTGTAACTGTTTTGTTTGTAACCTATTATTAGTATATAAATATCATTATATTCTTGAATATTATGTTCCAAAACAGTATTGAGAGTGTCATTAATCTTAGCTGATGTTTTTTGTGATGTAATTTGAAATGCGGTCTTTTTTAAAGCATCACCTAAATCTAATCCAGGAGCATTGCTTCTTTCATTATTTAGATTTTCTAAGTGTAAATCAAGTAGTCTATTCAATATTTCTTTAAAGAAATTTTCAAGATGTATATTTAGTTCTAGCAAGTTTAGTTTGGTTCTGTTATCAACTTGATTAGCAATATTTGCTAGTTCATCTATTATTTCACCTATAAAATAACCTCTAGTAATCACGTATTGCTCCTCACTCTTATTTACAAAGTCAATAAATAAATTTGCGCTTGTTTTAACTCTAACAGATAAGTGGAAGGTAGTACAAGAAGGCGGAAAGTTCTACCTAGATGGTTATTATACGATAATCTTATGAATATTCCCTATTTCACTGACCACCACAGCACAAATTGGTTTACACTGGATACAGTGAAAGATAAAGAAATATTAAATTTTTACCAGTGCAGTCATGGAATGTATCATAAATCGCCGCGCTCAGTTTTCAGCTACTCATCGGTATTGGTTGCCGGAATTGAGTGAAACCGAGAACCTAGAAAAGTTTGGTCCTTTCTCGAAATTCCCCGGTCAAGGTCATAACTATGTATTATTTATCTCCATGTCTGGTGAACTGGATGAGTATGGAATGGTGTTAAACCTGTCTGATGTAAAACACACCATCAAAAACGAAGCTACCGGTCAACTAGATTTTTCTTACCTGAATGATGTGTGGCCAGAATTTAAACAAACTCTCCCCACCACAGAAAATATTGCTAAAGTGATCTGGGAACGGTTAACACCGCATTTACCCATCGTTAAGGTGCAGTTGTTGGAACATCCGCAGATGTGGGCAGAATATCAAGGAGAAGGAAAAAAAGCCTCTTTAACCATCAGAAGTCATTTTAGCGCCGCCCATCGTTTAGCGCCTAACCTGAGTGCAGAAAAATATGGTAAATGTACCCGCACCCACGGACACAACTATCATTTAGAAGTGACTGTAGAAGGGGAAATGGACTCACGTACAGGAATGATTGTAGATGTTCATGCTTTAAAGAAAGTAGTTGAAGATCATGTTTTAGAATTATTTGATCACTCCTGCATTAATGAAGATATCCCTTATTTTGCTGAATCACAAATAGTTCCCACCACAGAAAATATCTCTCGTTACATTAGTGATTTACTGCAATCTCCAATTCAAAAATTGGGAGTAAAATTATCCCAGGTGAAATTATTTGAAAGTGATCAACTGTGGGTAGAATACAAAGGTAATGGATCAGAAACATTTTTCAATGTAGCTACTGATTTTAGTGCAGCCCATAGATTAGCACATCCTGATTTGAGTTTAGAGAAAAATAAACAAATTTACGGTAAATGCGCTCGCATTAATGGACACGGACATAATTATCATTTAGAAGTCACCGTCAAAGGGGAAATTGATCCAGTTACAGGAATGGGAGTTGATTTAGGTGGTTTAAATCAAATCATTAAAAATTCTGTAATTGAACCAATGGATCATGGTTTCTTAAATAAAGACGTTTCCTTTTTTGCTCAAGTTGTACCCACTGCGGAAAACATCGCATTTTATATTAGTAATACATTGCGATCGCCTATTCAACAACTAGGAGCAGAACTTTACAAAATCAAACTCGTAGAAAGTCCTAATAACTCCTGTGAAATTTACGCTGCTGACTTAGATCAGACTTCTGTAAATGCAGCAGTCAAACAACTAGAATTAGCAGCAGTTTAAGTTAAGTAGGGGCGAAGCATTCGCAAAATAGCCTTGGACAAAAATTGATAATTAGTCACTCGAATGCTTCGCCCGTACAGGAGTCAGGAGTCAGAATATTTATACTGCATCCTTTTCTTGACTTCTCACTTTTCATCATTGAAAAAAATATCGACGACGGGCTAAATTGCGTAAATAAAGATAAATCAACCAAGCCACAAAACCCAAACAAAAATTAATAAAAATTTCCCTAAATATAAACAAGAAAATCTCAGTATCAAAAATTCTTATTATTGGCAAAGGACTAACTTTTCTCACCAAAATAAAAATGCCAAAAATAGCATTACCACCCAAAATCAACATCAGCAAAATTAAACTTCTTTGCCAAAAACGCTGCTTAGAAGTATTACCAGAAATTAAAGTAATAGGACGTTTACCTTGAGATTTTCGCCAAAATTGTTCTAGTCGCCAAAACAACCATAACAAAAAAGGAAATAAACAATAACCAAGAAAACTAATGGGAGGGGGATAAACCCAACTTCTAGATAAAATATTTACCAAAGCATGAAATAAAACCGAATTTAACCAAGCAGTAAAAATTGAACTTCTATCTTTATTTAAACGTCTGCTAGAAAAAATATATTTTCCTAACGCATACCCCCAAGGAGCAACAAACATAGAATGTACAGGAGTGCTAATAATTCGTTCTAAAATTGGTGCAGTACCATGAAACCAATAAACCCAATTTTCCTCAGCAGTAAACCCCAAAGCAGCAGCTATCGTAAACAGAAAAACCGTACTAGTGCGTAACCTATAACTGCGTTGAAAATAACAGATAGGAATAATAACAGCAGCAAACTTACAACCTTCTTCAACTGGACCAATAACCACCAACTGCCGCAGGGCAAAACCAACAAAATAACGTTGTATTTTTGCCCAGTTCATAACAGAATTAGCAGCAATTTCTATAGCCCATTCTAACCCCAAAGCCACAAAACCAGAAATTGCACCAACTACAAAAAAACATAGTATTTGTAGGGGAAAAGGAGGCGCTGAAATTCGGCGATAGTAAAACCACAAAAACAGCAGCGGTGGAATTATTGCCCAGAGTACAAGAGATAAATTATGCACACATTATCAATTGATAATTGATAATTGATAATTGATAATTGTTTCATTAAAGGTTAAAACCTCTCCTTTCTATGAGAAAACAGAAAAAATTTCCTATTTCCTAATGCTCTCATTTCCAGGGAAGGGGAGGTAATTGTCAATTGTCAATTGTTAATTTTCCATTGTTGAATTACTGACTTGAGCAATAATAGTCCGATGACGAGGACTGTTATTAGTAATAGTTGAATTTTGAAAACCAGCCTCAACTAAAGCTTGCTCAATATCTAAAGTGAAATATTCATCTAAATAAGGTTCTGTACTTTTGAGCAAAGTGAAAACATAAGTAGGCATTTTTTTGTAAATTTCTGATTTGGGATTCATATCCATAATTGTTAAATGCCCACCTGGACGCAAAACCCGTCTTGCTTCTGCAAAAATCTTTCTAGTTGCTGACTGGGGCAATTCATGACACATTAAAAAAATCGAAACTAAATCAACAGAATTATCTGCTAATCCTGTAGATTCAGCTTGAGCATGAACCCAGTTAATATTACTTTGACGTTGTTGAGAACGATAGTTAGCAACAGCTAAAAAATAGGGAGATAAATCTAAACCTGTGATTTTGGCTTGGGGGTAAAGTTCTTGTAGAGCAAAGGTACTTAATCCCACAGCACAACCCAAGTCTAAAATATCTTGTGGTGGATGGGGAAGTTGAGCTTTGAGAATATTGTGATAACTTTGACGCAGTTGAGTATCACCTTCAGCACCTGCATCTTTCCAAATGCTGGCATGAACAGTACGAGCAGCCACTTCCAACTCAAAAGCAGCCTTCCAGCTAAGATCCCCTCCATCATAAGCGTGAAATGGACGTAAGTAATATTCTGGATAGGTAGTTTGAGGATTTTGGACTTGAGCTAAATCATTTGCCCAATCTCGTGCTGCTTGTAGTTTTTCAACTTCTTGATTCCAAGGTACACCTATTTTCTCAGCCCGTTTAATCATCATTTGTCTGGCTTGGTGTTTAGCTAGGTTAAATAAAGGCTTAACTGAAAGAATGCCATTGACTAAGCGGGAAGGTAAGTCAGGAGAGGTTTTAATAGCAGTAGTCATACATTTTTGTAGTTGGGAACAGCTTTATTTTACAGCAGGTGACTGGTGACTGGTGACTGGGGACTGGTGACAGTGTAAGAGGGAATAGGGAATAGGGAATAGGGAATAGGGAAGAAATTTATTCTGATTATCCTGACTCCTGCCTCCTTATTTACTGGTTTTTAAAGCTAACAACATTTCCATTTGAGCAGTAGATTTATTGGGGCTATGAACAGTGACACCCAAACCACGAATAGAACCCAGGATAGCACTGATATCAGGAGGTAGGGGTTGACCTGCGGTAGCAAAACGAGTAATTACAGAGGTTGTGTTATCCATATCTAGATAGAAATAACCACCGTTGGGTTTGGGTAAAGAACCAGTTACGGTTTTAAAGGTGTCGCTATTATTCAGGGTTTGACCTTTGTTATCTGCTATTGTTTCCCCAACAGGTCCACCAAGAGCTACAAATACGGTATCCTGATCTAACCAACCATGTGATACTAAAGCGCCTTGAAAGGGAATTTGCCATTCTGTGATATTTTTACCAGCAATATTTCTTTGAACTACCTTGAATGATTGCTTTTTGGCGAGGTCATCTAGTTTGGTGAAAGTGGTTTCCGCTGTTTTGCGATCGCTCGTATCAAATACCATCCCTCCCCCAAAACCAACATTTGCTAACCCACCTTGACTAGATTGAACCGCACCAAAAGCAAATTCCCCATCCATCCAACTAAAAATATCTTTGTCTAAATCAATATTGACAAATTGTTTGAGTTGTCCGCGAGTCTGTTCAACTGCTTGCTTAAATTCAGGATAATCTTTTGATTGTTCTAAGAAGGTTTGCCAACTACGATTTATATTCTGCCCAGTGACTAGAGCAATGGTGTCACTAGGAAATTGTCCTACTATTTTAGCTGGAGTGCTTTGATATTGAAATTTACTCAGTTGGGGATCTAAGTTAACAACCGCTTTTAACCGCAGTCCAGCATCATCAACACCAACACCAGCTACTAGGGATTTTACTTGCTGGAGTTGTGCCAAAGTTTGCGGCTGCAATGGTCTACCTTGAGTATTGAAAGCTGCTAATTGTTGTGCCATGTTGGCGTAATCTGGCACATAAATTTGAGCCAGGCTGTTTTCAACATCTACGCCTTTAGCTAAAATGCTACTTGCTCCTTCTTTACTAGCAAAAGAAGGTTCTCCCTTATAGGTGTCAATCGCTTTTTCTACAGTTTGTTTTTCTGGTGCTACCAATATATGAGTATTGTTTAGTACAGTAACATAAGTTGATTTACTTTTATTTTTACTGCCAATAATTTTCTGACCTTTATAGTCTGATTCTTCAATTTGTGTGTTTTTTTGCTCTTTTAATTTGTTAGCAAAATTCAAAGCATTGAGTTTATCTTTGATACCCAATACTAACAGAATATTTGACTCTTGCTGGACAGATGGAGTTGACTGATTAGGTGTAGTAGGTGTGGGTGGCAGTACAGCAATCATCACACCACCGATCCAGGGTTTAATGTCTGTTTCGTAAGAAATATTACTATCATTTAATATTTCTTCATTGATATCCTGTAGAATTTTTGCTAATATTTCTTGCGCTTGTGGAGTGCCAAATTGCTGTAACTTATCCCAAGATTGGGGATCAGTGTTAACATATGTTGCCATCAAGGCATTAGCAGGTACTACTTTAGCACTGCTTATGGGGCTGGAAGTATCACCCAAGGGTGCTTTCAAATATACGTAAGCAGCTATACCTCCCACAACAACTATAGCCGTGCTAATAGCGGGAACTAGAAATTTTGATTTGCTTTCAGGCATTGTTATTGTCCTTTGTTGCGTAAAATAGGAAAAGTATGATTCAGATGCTATGGATACAAAATTAATAGTGGGGTTTTGGGACTTTTCAGCAATTTTGACTAATTTAGCGGAACTTACTGAGACGATTGGTATTTACATACAAAAATAGTTTTGTCGTTGCTCTCAAAAAGACTTCAATGGAGTCTAGAGTAAATCCGTAAATGCTATCTTAATTTGATATGCAAAAAGTAGTCAGATTCTGAATGACAAGTTATTCTAAGCTATAAGAATAATTGTTAGTATTTGTAATCGATGGAAAGCCATCACTGTGTGATGCTAGAAACTCTTGTCCCGATGATGCAAACCTGCAGAATCTCAGATGAGATCAAGACTTGGACACTGGGTAGCAAAATGAGACAATTGATTTAATTGATTACATCCCAGAGAAAATCCTGATCAAATTACCATTTTGATTTGGGAGAGGCATCTACAGATCGCTATTGTTATGACAGTTTCAGGATTACAAGGTCAGTAATAAACAATGTTGAAATTTTATTTTGATACAGAGAAAGCAAGACACAAATCTTTTGAATTGCCGGGGGCTAAACCACATTATAATCCCGATAGACCGGGACAGGTAGAGCATATTTTTCTGAACCTCAGTTTGGATATTCCCAACCAAAGTTACAATGGTAATTGTAGCATTCGCCTATTGCCAATACGTAATAATATTGATAGGTTGACATTGGACGCTGTAAATTTAAATATCCAATCTGTACAGGTTGACGAGGTTGAACAAAAGTTTGACTATGACGGGGAAAAACTGTGTATTCAATTATCTCAACCTACGCAAATTGGTAAGAGGTTGTTGATAGCGATCGCCTATTCTGTGGAAAAACCCCAAAGAGGTATTTATTTTATCCAACCAGATAAGCACTACCCCCACAAACCTACCCAAGTTTGGACTCAAGGAGAAGACGAAGATTCTCGTTATTGGTTTCCCTGTTTTGACTATCCAGGACAGTTATCAACTTCAGAAATTCGGGTGCGTGTTCCTAAACCACTGGTGGCAATTTCTAATGGTGAATTAATTGATACTGTAGATGATGGAAACTATAAAATTTACCATTGGTCTCAACAGCAAATACATCCTACTTATTTGATGACGTTAGCTGTAAGTGATTTTGCGGAAATAAAAGATCAATGGCAAGGTAAACCTGTTACATATTACGTAGAAAAAGCTAGGGAAGCAGACGCTAACCGCAGCATGGGTAAAACTCCCCGCATGATCGCATTTTTGAGTGAAAAGTATGGTTATTTATACCCTTTTCCCAAATATGCTCAAGTTTGCGTGGATGACTTCATTTTTGGGGGGATGGAAAATACCTCTACCACGCTGTTAACAGATCGCTGTTTGTTGGATGAAAGAGCATTATTAGACAACCGCAACACCGAAAGTTTAGTAGTGCATGAATTAGCACATCAATGGTTTGGTGATTTACTGGTAATTAAACATTGGTCCCATGCTTGGATTAAGGAAGGAATGGCTTCCTATTCTGAGGTAATGTGGACTGAACATGAATATGGTGCGGATGATGCTGCTTATTATCGCTTGTCGGAAGCTCGCAGTTATTTAAGTGAAGATAGTAGTCGCTACCGTCGGCCAATGGTAACTCATGTTTACCGTGA
Organism: Sphaerospermopsis kisseleviana CS-549; assembly: GCF_028329225.1. Taxonomy (NCBI): domain Bacteria; kingdom Bacillati; phylum Cyanobacteriota; class Cyanophyceae; order Nostocales; family Aphanizomenonaceae; genus Sphaerospermopsis; species Sphaerospermopsis kisseleviana. Next base: position 14,787 of record NZ_JAQMTI010000063.1, read on the forward strand.
AGCGATTGAACTTTACGATCGCCATATTTATGAAAAAGGTTCTTGTGTTTATCACATGATCCGTGCAGAATTGGGAGAAGAATTATTCTGGAAAGCTATCCAAACCTTTGTTGTTGATCATGCTCATCAAACTGTAGAAACCATAGATTTATTAAGATCAATTGAAAAAGCAACAGGTAGAAATTTAGCTTTCTTATTTGATCAATATGTTTATCGTGGTGGACATCCTGATTTTAAAGTTGCTTATTCTTGGGATGGTGATGCTAACTTAGCAAAGGTGACAGTTACTCAAACCCAAGCTAGTGATGATCAGGATTTATTTGATCTGAAAATCCCCATTGGTTTTGGTTATAAACAGCAAAATACTGATTTAAAGATTTTTAATGTCCGCATTAATGAACGGGAACAAAGTTTTTATTTCCCATTAACAGAAAAGCCCGATTTTGTTAGTTTTGATGTGGGTAATAATTATCTCAAAACCGTAGTTTTAGAATATCCCATACCAGAGTTAAAAGCACAGTTGGAATTTGATCCAAATCCTATTTCTCGGATTTATGCAGCAGAAGCATTAGCGAAAAAAGGCGGTTTGGAAGTTGTCAAAGCTTTATCCGCAGCTTTGAAAAATGATCCTTTTTGGGGTGTGCGGGTAGAAGTTGCTAAACAATTAACGGAAATTAAATTAGATCAAGTTTTTGATGGTTTAGTTTCTGGGTTGCATGATGATAATCCTTTTGTCCGTCGTTCTGTGGTAGAGTCCTTATCTCAAATCAAAACTCATGCTAGTTATAAAAATGTCAAAGAATTGGTACAGCATGGGGACAAAAGCTATTATGTAGAAGCTGCTGCTTGTCGGAGTTTGGGAACAATTGCTGCTGCTAATTTAGATGATAAACCCCACGAAGAAAAAGTGATCAAACTACTCAAATCTGTTTTAGAAGAAAGAGCAGGTTGGAATGAAGTAGTTAGAAGTGGTGCTATTGGTGGTTTAGCAGAATTTAAAACTTCGGAAAATGCTTTAAATGTCTTGTTGGAATACACTAAATTAGGCGTTTCTCAAGCATTACGTTTATCTGCGATTCGCGCTTTGGGGAAAATTTCTGTAGGTCAAACTCCTGCTAATATAGAAAGAATTTTAGACCGATTAGCAGAAATAGCGAAAGAGACATTCTTTTTAACTCAAGTAGCGGTGGTGACAGCTTTAGGACAAATGGAAACTCCCAAAGCGATTGGGATTTTACAAAGTTTAGCTGATCAAACTCCTGATGGTAGGGTGCGACGTTATGCTGAGGAAGAAATTCCTAAAGTACAAAGAAATATTGGGACAGAAAAAAGTTTGAAACAAATGCGGGAAGAATTGGATCAATTGAAAAAACAAAATCAGGAGTTAAAGAGTCGGTTAGAAAATTTGGAGGCCAAGTCCAAGCAGGGAAATTAGGAGGATAATACACATTATTAATAGGGGTTTAGCAGTGCTAAACCCTGACAGGATTCAGAAGTAAAAATGTCTTTTTTTGTATGTTTGAATAAATCAAAAGTGGTGAAAAAGCTAGAATTATCCCTACTTTCCTCCTGTTTTGCGTAAGTCCTGTATTCCTAAAACTTCCTCAATCTAAGTATTGAACCAAGACAAAAATGTATTTTTTTTTGCATAAAATTAGTATAATTACTGTTTGTACTTATACTGAAATTGATGCAATATATATAATCAAGGCTAAATCAAAAACCAAAGAAAGATAAATCACTATTGAATGCTAAGACATATCCTGAATCATATTTGCCGAGTTAGACACTGAACTTTTAACTTATCTAGATGTAGATAATTTTATACTGCGGTAAAAGTTTTGATAAATCAACCTTTACCGAAAATAGGCTACAGCAGCTTTTTGATCACAAAAAATAGAGGTTTGATACATGATAGAAGTACCAGCAAGTTTATTTTATGTGGCGATCGCCATAGTTTTTATACTAGGATTCATTTGGGAAATAATTACAGTAATAAAATATTGTCAAGAATCTAATTTTATTAAGAAGATAATCAAAGAATTAGAAAGAGATACTTATGTTGAAAGAAAATGGATTAACGAGCATTTAGAAACAGAAAATAATTATCATAGAAATCCTCTAAAAACCAATGATAAATACATCCTCAAACAATATCCAGATATATTCCATCAATCGACACGCAGTAATTTAAGATTTATTAGTACAATTTGTACATCCATTGGAGTCTTAGGAACATTTTATGGTATTCAATCAGGAATAGCAGATATTCCATTGGGTAGCTTAAATCAAACAGATGCTTTAATGAAAGGAGTAGGAACATTATTAGCAGGAATGCAAACAGCATTTTCTACTTCATTAGTGGGGTTAGGACTAGGAAGTGTATTTACTATTATTCTATTTTTCACAGACTTCATTAGACAATCACGACATGACAACCTAAGACAAAAATTACATAAAATTACCGTTCCTAAAAAAGATAATCGAGAAGATGCAATCAACAGTTTAAAAGAAATCGCTGCAAATTTTAGAAACTTTGATTTTAACGCCAGTTTCAGAGCAATCCAAGCATTACAACAAGTAGCTGAAAAACTGGATGCAGAAACTATTGGTATAGAAGTAGGAAAAGCTGTTAGTATTCAATTAGATAAAACCATAGAAACCAGATTAACGCCCGCATTTAATCATATTGCCGATTCCCAAAAAACCCTAACCCAAATTACCACAACTCAAAAAAATGTACTCGAAAACTTAATTAGTGAAATGAAAAATCAACTAATTATTCCAGTAGTAGAAAGACTAGATCAAAGTGCGATATTAACTCAACAAGCATCAGCAGCAGTCACAAAATTAAACAATGAATTAGGGGGAATATCTGAAAAATTAGCTAATTCAATCGTCACAATTCAACAATTTCAACAACAAACCTTAGGAGAGTTAAATAATTTTGCCAATAGCTTACAATCTACCTTACATGATTTCCAAACAGAGACAACCAACGTTTTACAAGAAACTGGAGTTGCTATTACTAAAGCAGTAGAAACAAGTATTACAGGAATGGAATCTCAACGGGAAGCATTCCAAAAAAGTGCAGAACAAGCAGCGGATACATTTAAAGGAATTAGAAGAGAATTAGAACAATCTTTAACAACTCAATCTGAACAACAAAATCAAATGTTAACAAGGGTTTATTCTGCATTTTCACAAATTATCACTGAAACCAATGAAAGTTTTAAAACTCAAACTATAACTTTAGAAACAGTAGGTAGACAAGCATCACAATTAATGAACAGTGCAAAGGAGAATTTAGAACAAACATTATCAAATATTGATCAGACATTACAACAAACACGCGTCACAGTACAAGAAGAATTACAAAGGTTTAGAATTGAATATCAAAACAGTTTAAATCAATTCTTTAATGATCAAAATCAACTCCTAGAAAGTACATTAGGAACACAAAGAAATGCTTTACAGGAAGTAGTGAATGATTTACGCAAAGCTTTCCAAGAAGAAACCGAACGCAGAAAATCATTAATGAATGATTTAACTCATACAATAAATGAAGTTACCAGAGGTATGAATGATATTAGCACAGCAACTAATAATATGCACAGCAAAATACAAGTAATACAAGAATTTACAGCAGCAATGGGTTTACATTCAGGAGAAAGAATAACTCAACTCCAAGAATTATCTCGGAATATTGGTACAGTAAGTCAAGATTTTAATAATCTTCTATATAATTGGCGAGATCATCTCGATCAATATCTAGATAAATCAACAAAATGGCAAACTGAATTTTTTAAAGAAGCTGACAGTTCCATGTCAAGATTATGTAGTAACATTTTAGAAAATGCAAATAACGCATTAGTCAAAATTGAAAATGAACGTCGATTAAATTAACGTAGGTTGGGTTGAACGATGTGAAACCCAACACACCTTTTCAAATCAAATGTTTGGTTTATTTGCATCAATTCAACCTACACTTTTGAAATATTAGCTTTACTTGTTGGGTTTCCTTACGTCAACCCAACCTACAGAAAATAATTATCAGGTAAATTATCTCATGTTCAATCATTTAAACATTTTCAAAAATCAAGATGATCAAGAAGAAGATCCCGCAATTTATCTTTCTATCGGTGATTTAATGTCATCGTTATTAATGTTTTTTGCACTACTTTTTATTTCCGCATTAATTCAGCTTAATCAAGCACAAAAAGACATTACCAGAATTTTAATAGGTGAGTTAGAAGGACAATTAAAAGCTAATAATATTGAAGCAAAAGTTGATCCAAATACCGGAGATATCAGTTTAAGAGATAGCATCTTATTTGAAACTAATAGCGCAAAATTAAATCCCCAAGGTGAAAAAACACTGCAAAAATTGATTCCCATTTATAGCAAAGTAATTTTTGAAACTCCCAGAGTGAAAGATCAAATTGAAAGAGTAGTTATTGAAGGCCATACAAGTGCTTATGGTAAAGCTGATTTCAACATGGAATTAAGTTTAAACAGAGCTTGGCAAGTTGCCAAATATACATTATATACAATGCCATTTCCTAACAAAACTCATAAATCACAATTAGAGAAGAAAATCATGGTAGTAGGAAGAGGTGAAAATGATGCAAAAATAGGAGATTTACCAACAGATAGAAGAGTAGTATTTCGGATTCAGTTTAAAGGACAAGATTTGAGTAAGTTAAATCAAGCAGATAATTAGAAAACAATGCTTCACAAAGACTTCAACCTTAAAGAATTTAGTATACCAGATCATCAACCCCATAGATTAATTGAACTCGCTGCAAAACAAAAACCTAGTAATATTAATTTATCTATATCAGCATTGCAACAAAAAATTGATCAGAATAGAATTAAAGATATTAGTTTAATAGAATGGATATGGTGTATTGATAACGATCAAATTTGGGAAGCAATACCAGAAGAAGAAAGAAAACAATTAACTTTAAGAATTTGGCGTATATCCCAAGAAAATAAATGGTTATATTTTACCTTAATTCGTCGGTTAGCTTGGTTTTATCATGGACAAAAAAATGTAATCACATCGCACTTAGTTAATGGGTTTCTTCTGTGGAGTAATTCAATTTCTGTCAAGGATAATCTAGTTATTAAAATTTTGGTTGCTTTGGGAGCAAATGAACCGAAAAAAGCAATGGTAAAAATTATTTGTGACCAAAACTTAACTCATAATGAACTATTGCCAAAAATCAATCATGTTCTCCCGAATCTTACCATATTTAAAGATTATGTTTTGGAAATAGCACCTTATTTTACAAAACAGCTACATCCAGTTACGTTAGATAAAGTTAATTGGTTATTACGTTGTTTTGAACAAATGGAGGAAACTGATCAAATTAAATCTGTAGAATATATTTTAAATCATCTTTCTACATCAATAGTTGGTAGGTATCCAGAGTTAGTTAATTGGTTAAAAACCAACCATCATAATTCTAGCAAACAATCAAAATTATCCAGTCAAGCTAGACAGAAGTTAAGAATTTGGATTGGTGCAGTTAATTATCAAGACTTTTCTAATTTAGTAGATTTAATTGCTCAACGAATTGGTATCACAGACAAAGAGGAAAACCAGTTAAACAAACGTCAAGGATTTTGGGCTAATTATAGCAATAGTTTTATGAGAATTAAAATTTTATTACCTATGCAATCTTATGAAATTATCAATCATGATTTGAGAGCAGATCAAGATGTTCAAAGACTACGATCAGATGGTAGTGATGAGACAGAAATATGTATTTTTGATTTAGGAGAGAATGGTTTTATTGTCGAATTTTTTAGAGGTAGAGGAAGTGAAACTAGAATTTTTCCTCAAAATGATTATATCGAAAGTGTTTTATTTGGTTCTCAACCATTATCCGTGAAAAGAATTAGAAAATTAGGAGGGGAAGCACATGATCATGCTTTAGCTTGGCAATGGTCTTGCGAACAATTATTAAGAACTAAATATCAAATTCTGCCAAATACAGGAACTACATCTTTTATCGGATTACCACCAAAATATGGTAGATATGATACTAGTTTAGGTTTACCTAATCCTGATGATCAAAAATTAAATGAACGTCAAAATCAATTACAAAAATGGAATCGGATCATTAATCAATTAGAATTAGAAGCCAAACGATCATCATATTAATCAGATTTCAATCAAAATCTATCGAAAACTGTTAGTTCTCTGTATCTTTGTGCTTTAAATATCCATTAATTAAATAAACATTCAGTAAATAACCATGAAAGATATATTTCAACAACCATCAATAGAAACATTAGTAAAAGAAATTGTCGCCTTAAATCATGCTTGGAAAGCAGCAGGAGAAATATTTGGAGAAGAAAGCGAAATAGCTAAAAGTGCAAGAGATTTAAAAGGATCTTTACAAACAAGATTATTACGTACCTATCCAAATCAAGTTTATTTGAGAATAGATCAAAAAAGTTCACAAGAAGCAGGAGAAGAAGTATATAGTTTGCGTTTAGTAAATCCAATTAATAACCGTGATAATGCAGAACATTTACCTGTTAGAGTTGTCAAAAAATTACTTTCCCAGGAAGAAATTAATCAATTGGAAAAATTTAATAATTAGGGAATCGGATAATATTTATATATTAATCTATTTCTGATAGTTTCAACTGCACTATATTAATAAATATCAAAATTCTCTAAACAACAATATATCTCATCTTTATATACCTAAAAACCCTGTATGAGATTTTCACCACCATCCTACAAAACCTGAATATTCACAAATAACCATCAACTAACCTGTATGGGATCGGATTTTCAAGATATTTAATGTCAGATTTGATACTAAATTATACCGTATCAAACATTAAGAAATAATAAAATACTCTCGCTAAGAGACAAAAGTTTGTACTTTTATAAAGTATAATTAAGAAAAACATAAACTAATCTCAACATTCAAGATAGGTTGAGTTTATCTATAGCTTCCATCAAAAACCAACAATACACTTGAGCAACAAGTAAATTGTCAATCAAGTAGTCAGAAAATTCTCAAATTCCCAGTTGTAGAGGCAAAAAAAGACGTGGGTCAGTATCAACCTGCTCAACTAAAGCAGTATAATCCAGAAGCGATCGCTCGTTACTATCGTTACCGTCCCTGGTTAGCTTGGGGCAGACTACTGAGAATCATCTTCTCCTTTGCAGGCTTTCTACTCAGCCTCAAATGGGATGAATGGCAAAACCAAGTTGAGCAGAATAAGGGTAAACGAGCTACCCAGTTGCGACAACTGCTCACAAACCTCGGACCGACATTTATTAAAGTGGGTCAAGCCCTTTCGACTCGGCCAGACTTGATCCGTAAAGACTTTTTAGAGGAACTGGTAAAACTACAAGACCAGTTACCACCTTTTGACCATGACCTAGCGCAACACATTATTGAAACTGAACTCAACCGTTCCATTGACGAGATATTTAGCGAACTTTCCCCGAAACCAGTGGCTGCGGCTAGTTTAGGTCAAGTTTACCGGGGTCGTCTCATCACTGGTGAGGAAGTAGCAGTCAAGGTACAACGCCCGCACCTGCGTCCAGTAATTACAAAAGACTTATATCTAATGCGTTGGGCAGCAACTTGGCTGAGTCCTTGGTTGCCCCTCAATCTCGGCCATGACCTCACATTAATCGTAGACGAGTTTGGCACGAAGTTATTTGAAGAAATAGACTACATGAACGAAGGTCGGAACGCGGAAAAATTTGCCACCAACTTCCGTGATGACCCCCAAGTAAAAGTACCAACTATTTACTGGCGTTATAGTAGTAACCGTGTTTTAACCCTAGAATGGATTAACGGCTTTAAACTCACAGATATCCAAAGCATTCGCCAAGCAGGTTTAGATCCCGAAACCATTATCCAGATTGGTGTTACTTCTGGTTTGCAACAATTATTAGAACATGGTTTTTTCCATGCTGACCCCCATCCTGGTAATTTATTTGCTGTTCCCGATGGTCGCATGGCTTACATCGACTTTGGCATGATGGACCAGTTGGAGGAAACCACAAAGGAAACCTTAGTAGATGCCTTAGTACATCTTGTCAACAAAGATTATACTGACTTAGCGGAAGACTTTGTAAAATTGGGCTTCCTCGCTCCAAAAACAAATATTGCTCCCATTGTTCCAGCATTAGAAGCAGTTCTGGGAAATGCCATTGGTAAAAACGTCGGTGATTTTAACTTTAAAACCATTACCGATGAATTTTCGGAATTGATGTATGAATATCCTTTCCGAGTTCCCGCTAAGTTTGCTTTAATTATTCGTTCTTTGGTGACACAGGAAGGTATTGCTTTAACCCTCAACCCCAATTTTAAAATTGTGGAAGTAGGTTATCCCTACATAGCACGACGGTTATTAACTGGTGAATCTCCCGCATTAAGACGACGGTTATTGAACGTGCTATTTAAAGATGGTAAATTCCAATGGCAGCGTTTAGAGAATTTGATTTCCATTGCGCGGACTGATCAGCAATTTGATGTTGTTCCAACAGCCAGAATGGGTTTACAGTATTTACTATCGGAAGAAGGTAAATTTTTACGTCGTCAGTTAGTTTTAGCATTAACTGAAGATGATCGTTTACACACTGATGAAGTACAAAGATTGTGGGATTTAGTCAAAGATGACTTACCGCCAAATCGGTTATTAAATGTAGCTGTCGGCATTTTAACCGAGTTATCGAGAGAAAGTGTAGCAGCTATTTTGCCAAAAGCAACATCTCTAATTTCGTTTACTGAAAAACAGTAACAACGTTTAAATTATTTGCATAAAAATCAGGAGTCTTCATGTATTATTATCCTCTGCAACCTCCTTACATCTTGCTTTTGGTTGGTTTCCTCATGGCTTTAACTTCTGGTTTTGCTTTGTCAGGAACATTAAAAGTAATTGTCCAAAAATGGCCAAATAACAATCAAGAACCTATTAAATCTAGTGCTTCTTTAAAGCAATTGTTAGTACCATTTATTGGTATTACGGCAGGCGTTTGTTTATTTATGTCTTCTGGTTTAGAAATATTTGGTTTTCCCTCTCCCCTAGCTTTGGGTATTGGTTTACCTTTGAGTTTGGGAACTTGTGTGTTTGTTTGGTTTCAGTTAGGTAGTTTGCTGGAATTTGTCAGCAGTCGAGGAATGCAATCTTTAGATTTGGATTCTTGGTCTTAATAACAATAATTCAGGAGTCAGGAGTTATTTATTTTGGATTTTGGATTTTGGATTTTGGATTGTTTTGTAAAATCTCATCTAAAATCTAAAATTTTCTTCCCCATCTCCCTATTTCCTTTACTAACGAAAAACTTTTTGCTGCCACCTTTATCAAGTCTAATTACTTGTGCATTTGCCTGAACTTGAAAATCTGCTTTTTCACGAACTTTAACACGAATTTTAATTAATTAGGTTTTTAATCTGTTCATATTCTCTTGTCTCATTAGCAATTGACTTGACTAACCTGATTCAATTCAAAACTTCTAAATAGGCTATAGTTATGAATGATCAATATCAAGCATCCATGTGTGTGGGAGGTAAAGAAAGCAATGCAGGTAATCCGACTATCAGCACTTTCTGACAACTATATATTTATGCTGTACGATTTACAGCATAATATTGCTGCTGTTGTTGATCCAGCGGAGTCTAAACCAGTTTTACAGCAACTTGCACAACTAAAATGCAATTTAGTAGCAATTTTTAACACACACCATCATCATGATCATGTGGGTGCTAATCTGGAGTTAATCGAAAAATTCCCCCAATTGACAGTATATGCTGGAATTGAGGATCGGGGAAGGATTCCTGGACAACAGGTATTTTTACAAGAAGGCGATCGCGTACAATTTGCCGATCGCACAGCAGAAGTATTTTTTGTACCCGGCCATACCCGCGCTCATATAGCTTACTACTTTCCTCCTGTCTCACCAGGTGTTACAGGAGAATTATTCTGCGGTGATACTTTATTTGCTGGTGGTTGTGGTCGTTTGTTTGAAGGTACACCAGCGCAAATGGTAGACTCTTTAAGCAAACTGCGGGCTTTACCTGATAATACCCTTGTTTGGTGCGCCCATGAATACACTTTAAGTAATCTGCGCTTTGCATTAACAGTTGATAGTGAAAACACGGATTTACAAAAGCGATTTGCAGAAGTAACAGATATGCGTCAGCGTCAGGAAGCTACTGTTCCTTCTCTGCTTGGTATTGAAAAGAATACAAATCCGTTTTTACGCTGGGATCATCCTTCGTTACAATTAGCTGTAAATAGTAAAGATCCTGTACAAACTTTTGCTAAAATTCGCGGAATGAAAGATAAATTTTAAGTAAGTATTCAGCAGTCAGCTATCAGCTTTAAAGACTGAAATAGAAAACAAGAGAAAAATCAGGAGTGTATAAATTTTATGCAATTAAGAATTATAAATCTTTCCTCTTGCTGTTATTAGCTGATTACTGATTACTGATTACTTACACTTTATTCACAGGTTTACTCAATGTTTAAAAAGCATCACTAAACCTTCTCAAATACTCCTTTCTCCATAGAGAATCCCTTTTTCTGTTTGTCCTAATTTCCAAAACCCGTATTCCCTGACTTGGTAACAGTTTTAATCTTTCTTCTAACTGCTTCCAAGAATTTATTAACTCATATTCTACACCATAAGTAGCACATAACTGGGCAAAATTAATATCCTGGGGAGTGGCAAAAAATTCTTCAAAAGGTGGATCAAAATTAGCAATAGGTAACATTTCAAAAATTCCCCCACCATTGTTATTAATTAATACAATTGTCAAATGTCCAACTAACTTATTTCTCATTAAAAAACCATTAGTATCATGTAATAGGGCTAAATCTCCCGTTAACATCACACTACTTTGTTGATGATGTGCTATTCCTAAAGCAGTGGAAAGAGTACCATCAATCCCATTTGCACCCCTATTAAAATATGATTTTATTCCTGAATTATTTGGTTTCCAGAAAAATTCCACATCTCGCACTGGCATACTATTAGCAATAAAAAATGGTGTTTGTGGGGGTAGAATTTGCGAAATTAACCAAGCAGCTTTACTTTCAATTAAGTCTTCTATATTTTCAAAAGTCTCATCAATATTTTTTCTAATTTGCGCTTCAATTTCACACCATTTTTGTAAATAAAACCCCCATTTCCCATTTCCCATTTCCCATTTCCCATTCCCCAATTTTTCTACAGATATCCTTAAATGTGTTGTTTTTCCATGTAAAGGATCTAAATTTTCAGCACTACTATCAATTAACCAGCGTTGAGGATTAACATTAATTAACCAATTACGTAATTCTTTACTAGTCGGCATTTCCCCAATTTGAATTACCATTTCTGGTGTTAATTCTTGGGACAAGTTTTGATTACGTAAAATTATGTCGTAGGTAGAAATTAGATAGGGGTTTAAATCTGCGTAATTTCTAACAGGAGAAAGTCCCTCAGCTAAAACAGGCCATTGCAAAGTTTGAGAAAGTCGAGCGATCGCTATACAATATTCTTCAGGTTCTTTGGGTTGTGCAACTCCAGCAATAATAATACCCCGTTGACATTTTTGCCATTCTTTAGGTAATTGATAATTGGTAATTGGTAATGGTGTTGCAATTATCCCAGAAAAGAACTCTTCACAATCTAATATAAAATCAGTACCATCAGAAATTGGTGCTAGAGGATCACGAAAAGGTATATTTAAATGTACAATTCCCCCGGTAGGAAATTGGCAACGTTCCCAAGCATGAATTACCGTTTGTCGCAAATAACTTAACATTCTTTTATTAGCGACAGGTGTAGCTAACTCGGTTTGCCAATTGGGATAATTACCGTATAATTTTACCTGATCTATAGTTTGTCCAGAATGGCAATCTCGCAATTCAGCAGGTCTATCTGTAGTTAATATTAATAAAGGTACACGACTTTCTTTAGCTTCGATTACCGCAGAGTAAAAATTAGCTCCTGCTGTCCCTGAAGTACAAACCAAAACGACAGGTTTTCCTGTTGCTTTTGCTCTTCCCAAAGCAAAAAAAGCCGCAGAACGTTCATCTAAAATGGGAATAGCTTCAATATCTGGTGCTTGTTTGCTAAAAGCCACCGTTAAGGGAGTAGAACGAGAACCAGGACATAAAATAGCACAACTTAAACCCAAGCGTTTGAGGGTTTCTGTTAAAACATAAGACCAAAGTTGATTAAGATTATTAAAATTAAGCTGCATTAAATCAATATGGGAGATAAGACAATTTTTAATTTTAATTTGTTTATCGGGCTTTTTAATTTAAAATTTAAAATGTCTAAAATGTAAAACTTCTACTCTAATTTTTATGGACTGTATTCATTTAACAGGAATTAGCTGCTATGGCTATATTGGGTATTTACCAGAGGAAAAGGTTTTAGGACAATGGTTTGAGGTAGATTTGAAGTTATGGTTGGATCTTTCCCAAGCTACTGAGAATGACACTATTGAAGATACTGTAGATTATCGCACTGTTATTAATTTAGTGCAGAATTTAGTTAAAACATCTAAATTTGATTTGTTGGAGAGGTTAGCAGGTGCGATCGCAAATGCTATTCTTCAGCAGAATGATATGGTTTCTCAAATACAAGTTATTGTTATCAAACCTGCTGCACCCATACCCGACTTTAACGGCAAAATTAGCATTGAAATTACCAGAACTAGGTAAAAAGATAAATAGATAAATAAAAACTGGAGTTTAAAAAACCCAGATAAAACAAAAACCCCCTCTAAATAAATAGAGGAGGCTTTTGTTGTTAAATATTAAACCTGGCATCGAGCTATTGTGACAGAGGGCAACCCCTCAACTATCGTCGCCGCAGCAGCGTTTCACCTCTGAGTTCGGGAAGGGATCAGTGTGGTTCCACCGCGCCATAGACACCAGGAAAATC
>NZ_JAQMTI010000064.1:0-10093 GCF_028329225.1 Sphaerospermopsis kisseleviana CS-549
ATTGGTAACAAAAACTGACGCTCAACAGACCTTGTACTGAGCGAAGCCGAAGTACATTTCTTGTCTAAAATCTTCCTTGTCTACTTTCCCTCCTTGCCTTCCTTGTCCTGCCTTCACAGATAATATTAAAAACCTACCCCTATGAGGTCCCCAGTCCCCAGTCCCCAGTCCCCAGTCCCTAGTACCTAGACCTTATGCGTCGTGGGTAGCTTTACCACTGAATTTGAGTTGTGCAGGACTGGGGTTTTGACCAATTCTGCGGGGTACGTGGCGCACCATTTGACGACCAGCATTTACCTTTTCAGGGAAGACACCATCAGCAGGGTGAATGAAAGTGGTTTCACCGCTGGGGAGAATCCGGTAAATTTTGTAGTCAGTGATTTTGAATTTGCGGAGTTGAGCGCCTAAAGCGATACCATACTCCTTGCGAGCCAAATAAAGCAAGTTTTCGCCTTTTAGCATTGTAGCAGCGCCACCAGTAGGCATTTCAAAAACCTGCTCTTTGGGGCTTGTCCAGGTGATAGCGTACTTTTCTTCTACTTCTGCTTTTTTAAGTAGACCGCCAGTGCTACCGCCGAAGAGGGGAGTTTGTCCAGTTAGAGTTGCCATAAGGTTAAGGTTTTCTCTCAACGTTTTTAGGGCATACTAACACCGTAACCCACCTTATGTTGCGATCGCGTTATAGACTGTAACAGTTTTTAGGAAATGGGTGATTGGGGACTGGGGACTGGGGACTGGGAAAAATCTTTTCCTCCCCATCACCCCATCTGAATTGATGCAATTTTTGTCGCTGTAGTCTAGGTAGCTTGGCAACGCGGACAAATTATTTGACGATTTAACAGAATATTGTCACAAAAAATCAAAACTATTAAAACCCTGCTGTAACAGCGAAACTAAAAATGGAGGTTATTCAAAGTTTATTAGAAGCAGGCGATCGCACTACCTATGCTCAAAGACTCAAAGAAACAGCAGTAAAACTGGGTAAATCAGTGCGAACAGGAAGGCTTAAAAGCTTACACTTTTTGAACGTTAAAATAGCTAAAACCCTTTGCCTGTAAAGTTTTCAGAGTTATATGGCTAACGCCACGCTACGCTATCAGCAACCCCTAATTATCAATTCTTAATTCTCAATTCTCAATTGGTAAACCCAACTTACTTTGATTGGTCATTTGGATATTACATAGGTCTGGATTTAAATCCAGTTTACAGGTGTAAGTTGCTAACATTTCTTTTTGATAATTGAAAACGCGGATGTTATAACCCAAATTACGAGTATAATTACCCAGACTATGCACAAATCGGTAGCGTTCTAGATAATCTAATAAACTCCAAATTTGCTGATTTACGATCAAGTCTACACGGGCTGATTCATTTTCAGACGCTGGATATGCTATCCAGTTATCTAAAAGTTTATTTTCAGAGATTTCCTTAGCCCACCACAAACTAGGGATCGTTAAACTTGTGGAGTTAATAGTGTTAGCGGTGATGACAGAACCTTGGGGAGTAGTCAATAAATTTAGTTCTAGTGGTGCATCGGAAGGGCGGGGTATATTTCCCGCTTGTGAGGGTTGGATGGATAAACTAAAAAAAGTAGTCAGACTCGCGCCGAGTATGAATAACAGAGATTTTTGGGAAGTGATAAAATTCTTTTTAGACATAAGTACAGATCAAAAATTTATGTGTTATTTATGTGTTATTTATAATATATACAATTCCAATTTCTCAGTTTCTTTTGGTACTGCTAAACTGGTTGAGAATCCTAACAAACACAAATTATGCTCAAGCGTTCCAAGTTCGAGACAACCCAATCTCAAATTATGCACCGTGCCGAGGATCTTATTAGCGCCGCTTCAAATCGCTATCGGATTACTGTGCAAGTAGCTAATCGTGCCAAGCGTCGGCGTTACGAAGATTTTGAAAATAATGAAGATAGCATGATGAAACCTGTACTTAGAGCCATTATTGAGATGTCTGATGAACTAACTCAGCCGGAAATTATCGGCGATTTGTAATTTACATGATACTGGGAATGGGTCATTAGTTCCCTATTCCCAGTTTTTTTATCGTAAAATCAATCAATGAAAAAGAAAAAACTTTTATTTTTGCGGTTTCAATCAGGACTGATAATTACAATAATAACTCTGAGTGTATTGATTTTCGGTTCAGGAAACTTCGATTTTCTGAGCATCTCACCTGCTGTAGCCCAAAGAATCAGCCCTAGTGATATTTGGCAGTTAGTGTATCAGCAATTACCCGACCTGTCAAAAGAAAATCAATATATCAGTAAAGAAACTGGCAAGGTGGCTGAAAATAACACCTTAGCTAGTCGGTTGATTCGTTACCACATTTATGTAAAAGGTAGAGTGCCTATATATCGTTTCGATTGGAAACTAACTTTAGCTGACTATTTGAATGCAAATGAAGTTATATATGAAGCTTCCTATCCGGGCAATGATTCCTTAAAGCAAAATCCATTAGAGGGCGATCGCACTGCTATAGCTAAACTCACCCGCAACCAACGTAATAAGCTAGTACAAGTCCTGGTTAATATTTTTAATACTCCATCATCAGGTGACAGGTGACAGGTGATAGGGAAATATTAATAACCTAATGCCCAATGACTAATGACTAATGACTAATGACCAATAACTAATGGAAAAAGTGATTAAAAGCGGAACTGGTTGGCGTATAGGTTGGAATCCAGACGCACCAGAATTTAAAGGTTTAGTTGGTACAGATAATTGGGCGGTTGAATTAACCAAAGTTGAATTAGATGATTTTTGTCGCTTATTAAATAAGCTTGCAGATACGATGAAGCATTTAGCGACAGAATTAATGGATGAAGAAAAAATTGCCTGTGAAGCCGAAAGCGATTTATTATGGATGGAGGTAGAAGGTTATCCCCACTCCTATAGTTTGCGCTTGATCCTCAACACTGGGCGATGTGCAGAAGGACAATGGGATGCTGATGCAGTACCGGGTTTGGTGGCAGCAGCAGCGATACTGAAAGTTTTTTGAAAAACCCCCTTGCGTTTTCCTTCGACTTTTGATATATTTAGGAAAGTGACTTAATAAAGGTTAGATTCACAATCTAAATTCACAAATTTGGCAAAATCCCCAATCCAAAATCTAAGATCAAGAATCTAAAAGTTAAGTTAACGGGGCGTAGCGCAGCTTGGTAGCGCGCCACTTTGGGGTAGTGGAGGTCGTGGGTTCGAATCCCGCCGCTCCGATTTTATCGGATGTAAATTTGCGATTCAGTAATAACACCTTGTAAACATTTATCCCAATTATCAAAGGGGAGTTGATGGAAATAGGCAAAATCAAAAACTACGCCTATAGTGGGTATTTTAGACCAAACGGGAGAACTCAACAAACGGTCATAATATCCACCACCATAACCTAAACGATATCCTTGGCGATCGCAAGCTACACTAGGGACAAGAATTAAATCGACTTCTGTAGGATCTATAGTTGGTGCTTCCGGGTGTGGTTCAGTAATACCATAATTACCGGTTTGCGGTATATCATCTGGTTGCCACAAGTGCCAGGATAGAGACTCACCAACACAACGAGGAAAACCCCAACTACGCTGCGAGTCCGTAAACAGTGGACTTAAATCAGGTTCTTGACGAAAGCTGAAATAGGCGAGGATGGTGGTTGCTTGGGTAAATAAAGGCGAATTTTGGAGTTGGGAAGAAATGCGATCGCTCTTTTTTTGCCAATCTTGAACAGTCATAGATTGACGTTTTCTTAGCAAACTACGTCTAAGTTCTGTTTTGTTTAGCTGTGAATCAACTTTTAGCAATGTGCGAACAGGTAACAGGTGACAGGTGAATTGATAATTGATAATTGATAATTGACAATTGTTTCATTCAAGGGTAATTGTCAATTGTCCATTGTTAATTGTCAATTGATGGCATTCCCAGTCAGAGACTGGGAACGAGATAAGACTGGGAACGAGATAACGAGATAAACGAGATAACCAGATAAACTGTGAGATTTTTACCTATGCAGCATTTTTGCGCCACCACTCAATAGTATTTTTTAGCCCTTCTTCAAAGCTGAATTGAGCAGTGAAACCAAACGCTTCCTTGGCTTTTTCCGTATCTAAACAACGTCTTGGTTGTCCGTTGGGTTTGTCAGTTTCCCAAACAATCTCCCCTTCATATTCCATTAACTCACAAATCAGATTAATCAAATCTCTAATAGAGATTTCATAACCTGTACCCAAGTTAATAGGATCAGATTCATTGTAGAACTGAGTACCCATGACAATACCCCGTGCAGCATCTGTGGAATACAAAAACTCACGGGTAGGAGAACCATCACCCCACACAGGAAGTTGTTTTTCTCCCTTGGTTTGTGCTTCGTGAACTTTGCGGATCAAAGCTGGAATAACATGAGAACTTTTAGGATCAAAGTTATCTTCAGGTCCATATAAGTTCACAGGGAGTAGGTAAATACCATTAAACCCATACTGCTGACGGTAAGATTGCAGTTGCACTAAAAGCGCCTTCTTAGCTACTCCATAGGGAGCGTTAGTCTCTTCTGGATAACCATTCCACAAGTCTTCTTCTTTAAAAGGAACTGGGGTAAATTTAGGATAAGCGCAGATAGTACCCACACAAACGAACTTTTCTAAACCTGCTTGATAGGCCGCATGAATTAGCTGAGTACCCATGATCAAGTTATCATAGAACAACTCTGCGGGTTTTTCACGGTTGAGGCCAATTCCACCGACATGAGCAGCTAAGTGAATGACTATATCCTGTTGTTCAACTGCGCGTTGGCAATTTTCCCAAACTCGCAAATCACAATCACGCGATCGCGGTACTGTAATTTTCTCACGGTCTGCCCCAGCTTGACACAGTTGGTTTATCACTTGACGGCCTAGAAAACCGGAACCACCAGTGACAAGAATACCTTTATTGTTTAGTTCTAAGCCAGTCATTCAATTTTGGATTTTAGATTTTGGATTTTGGATTAATTTGAATAAATTAGGAGTCAGGAGTTCAGAGTATTATATTTATAACTATTCCCTGTTAAGACTTCCCTATTTCCTATTCCCTTAAAAATGCAGAGTTCCTAATTCTTGACGGATAGTAGCAATATCTTGGGGTTGTTTTGAACCATTGCCATTAGGAGAAGTATGCCCAAGGGCTTGTAAGTCAGCTTCTACCATTAAAGAAACAAGTTCTTTGAAGGTTACAGAAGGTTGCCAACCTAACTTTTGTCGTGCTTTTGTAGGATCACCAATTAACAAATCTACTTCTGCTGGTCTGAGATAGCGTTGATCAAATTCAACATAATCTTGCCAGTTGAGATTAACATAACCAAATGCTAATTCCAAAAATTCCCGTACTGAGTGAGTTTCCCCTGTAGCAATAACGTAATCATCGGGCTGATCTTGTTGCAACATCAGCCACATTGCTCTAACGTAATCTTTGGCATAACCCCAATCACGTTTAGCATCTAAATTACCCATATATAAGACTTTTTGCTTATCAGCGACAATACGGGCAACAGCTCTAGTTATTTTTCTAGTAACAAATGTTTCACCCCGGCGAGGTGATTCATGGTTAAAAAGAATACCGTTGCAAGCAAACAAGTTATAAGATTCTCGATAATTTACAGTTTGCCAGTGAGCATAAACTTTTGCACAAGCGTAGGGACTGCGGGGATAAAAAGGTGTTGTTTCACTTTGGGGGACTGCTTGCACCAAGCCATACATTTCCGAAGAACCGGCTTGATAGAACCGTACTTGAATCCCTGTGCGGTGTTGGTAGTCGCGGATGGCTTCTAATAAACGAAGAGTTCCCATACCTACAGCATCTACTGTATATTCAGGAGAATCAAAACTAACTCTAACGTGAGATTGAGCGCCTAAATTATAAATTTCTGTGGGTTTAACTTCTTCTAAAATGCGGCGCAGGGTAGTACCATCAGTTAAATCGCCGTAGTGTAGAAATAATCTTACACCTTCTTTATGTGGATCTTCGTAAATGTGATCAATGCGATCTGTGTTAAAGGTGGAGGTACGGCGGATAATTCCGTGAACTTCATAACCTTGTTCTAGTAAAAATTCGCTCAAGTAAGAACCATCTTGACCTGTGATACCAGTGATCAACGCTCGTTTTTTTTCTGTCATGCCCAATTATCTCTTGTTGTTGAAGTTGTAAAATTGACAGGCAATACTAGATAAATTAGCAACTCATTGCTAAAATTGCCTGATTTTAAACATACAAGTCTTAGTTGCTATTCTATTAAAGATCAAATGTTAACTACTATACTTAAGAAAAACCTTTTTAACAAGTTAGGTTTCCATTATCTATAAAAACAAAGCGGTTAAGTTTGTCTGCCAAGATCCAAAACTTGATCTCAAGGGGTTTCAGGCTTTTTTCTAATAATTTTTCTGAGATTGGCAAAAACCAAATAAACTATAGATTTATCTGAAGAATTAATCAAGTTAACAATAAAAGTTGTAGCATTTTTTGATTAAGCCAGTGGTTTTATTAGGCTGCTGAACTGCTGAGGTGCGGGGCTTGGCATTAGCCATACTCCTGATAGGGGAGTGTGGCGTTAGCCATAGGGCGTTAATAAGCCCCGTTATTTTTAGGCATGACTACCACATTAATGGTTTTCAAGATGATCCATAAATCTAGCCAAAAATTTCTGAATTTAACATAGTGTAGGTCTATTTGGACTCGCCGGGGGTAAGGTATATCATTACGTCCAGATACTTGCCATAATCCAGTAATGCCTGGACGAATGGTTAAAACTTCATTAATATGAGAGCCATATTTGGACAATTCTTCCGCTACTAGGGGTCGGGGACCTACTACACTCATATCCCCTTTTAAAACGTTCCAAAATTGGGGAAATTCATCTAAGCTGGTAATTCGCAGTAAGTGACCAATTTTGGTAATCCGGGGGTCTTTTTTCAGTTTAAAAGTGCTGGTAAATTCTTGACGTAACTCTGGGGAAGTTTCCATCATTTGGGCGAGTATTTCATCCGCATTTGTTACCATTGTGCGGAATTTGATACATTTAAAGGGACGATAGTTTTTACCAACTCGTTCTTGGATATAAAAAATTGGACCTTGTGAGCTTACAGCAATCAGTAAGGCCAAGATTATGTATATCGGGAAAAACAAGATCAAAACCGACAAAGAAAATGCAATATCGAACAGTCGTTTGGCTAACTCTCCGTTTAAACCCTGATCAGATAAACCTCTGGGTTTGATCTTGGGCGGTTTTGATTTTTGACCACGTTTGACTAAAGTATGCGTCGAGGCATTAGCATCTTTACGTGGGTATCGCTTGCCGGAGAGAAGTGAACTCTGGGCAGTCATCATACTCCTTAATAATCCACACCACACATAGTCCCAATCTTAAAGCTAAAAGGCAGTAATTCTGGGGGGAAATTCCCAAAAGCTTGGAAAATAAATACAAAAATCCTGAATATTATTACAGGGAAGGTCTTTTTTCTTGACACTGATTCAGGAAATCGAGATAACGATCTGCAAAAACCTGTCTCGAAAACTGACTGGCGTGTAATTTTATATACTCAGATTTAAAAAAATCCTGATTGACTTCAAACTTTTCTACGGCCTCCACCAAAGCTGCTACTGTTTGTTCTTTAAAGAATATACCTGTTCCGGTGTCCATACAAGTGCGAATATCTCGCACGGTTTCTAAAGCACCACCAGCACCATAAGCAATAACAGGAGTACCACAAGCTTGTGCTTCTACTAAGGCAATGCCAAAATCTTCACAAGCTGCATATACAAAAGCTTTGGCACGAGCCATATAGGTTTTTACCATATCCTCAGGTTGCCATCCGAGTATTTGGATATGAGGACTGGCGATCGCTTGCAGTTGTTTCATTTGCGGTCCTGTACCAATCACCACCAATGGTCGTTTGAGTTGATTAAAAGCCTGAACAATCAAGGATACTTGTTTATAAGTCACCAATCGGGAAACGATCAGATAAAAATCCTCTTTTTCAGCGCAGAAGGGCAAGTTTTCGATGTTTACTGGTGGGTAAATGACTTTTGCTTCTCGGCGATAGCAACGCCAAATCCTGCGGGCTGTATGCTGGGAGTTGGCGATGAAGTAATCAACGCGGTTGGCACTCAATACATCCCATTGACGTAAACTATGCAATAAGTATTTTGTGACCCATCCAATTCCACCTTTTCCTAGTTTGCTTTGGTTGAGATAATCAAAGGTCAAGTCCCAAGCATAACGCATTGGACTATGGCAATAACAAATGTGCAGTTGATCTGGAGTGGTGAGGACTCCTTTCGCTACTGCATGGGATGAAGATAAAATTACCTCATATTGACGCAAATCTAACTGTTCGATTGCTAATGGTAACAATGGTAAATATTTTTGTACCCCTTGACGAGCTAAGGGTAAATGTTGCAGAAAGGTTTTGCCTATCTGACGCTGGTAAAGATAACTTTCTGGGTTGGTAGATTCAAAATCTATTAAGGCATATAAATCAGCATCTACATGATTTAATATTTCCTTGACTACGAGTTCTGAACCTCCTGTGGCTTTAGGTGTTAGCCACTCATGGACTAAGGCATATTTTGAAGACATATTAATTGGGGACTGGGGACTGGTGACTGGGGACTGGTGACTGGGGACTGGGGACTGGGGACTGGGGACTGGGAAAAATATAATTAATTACCTATAGCAATTCGGTTTGATTTATGAATTTACTCGTAGAGGCGGGGAAAAGGAAATAGGGAACAGAAAAGAAGTAATAAAGGTTTACTGAGTTTGTTCAAAAATCAAATAGGAGTCCTATATTAGCTATGACCTATTTACAGCAGATTTCATAGAAGTACACCAGTAGCGGGCAAGATGCCCGCACCACAAGAGTTTTATGATTCATCGCTTGTTAGACACCGTAAGGGATCTCAGCTAAGTGGACTCGTTGAACTAAGAATCTGCGCTCCTTTAGGAGCGCAGAGTGTCAATACCCAGTCCCCAATTACCAATCACCAGTCACCAATTACCTGATAATCTCAACAATAGGGGTGTTTTGTCACCTGTGTTTATAAGGATTTGGGATTTTATGCGTATTCTGGTTATTGGTGGGACTCGGTTTATCGGTGTCTACTTGACTCAACTGCTGGTAAAAGCTGGCCATGAGGTGGTTTTGTTTAATCGAGGTAATCATCCCGCACCTGATGGTGTAGGACAGATTATAGGCGATCGCACTGACCCAACTCAGTTAAAGGATAAGTTATCGCAGGAAAGTTTTGATGTCATTTTTGACAATAATGGTCGGGAACTGGCTGATACTCAACCCTTGGCGGAAATTTTTCATGGTAGGGTGAAGCATTTTGTTTATATGAGTTCGGCTGGGGTATATTTAAAGTCTGATCAAATGCCCCACATTGAAGGTGATGCTGTTGATCCGAAAAGTCGTCACAAGGGTAAGCATGAAACGGAAGCTTACTTACAACAGTTAGGCATTCCTTTTACTTCCATTCGTCCAACTTATATTTACGGACCTCAGAATTATAACCCTTTGGAAAGCTGGTTTTTTGATAGAATTGTCCGCGATCGCCCGATTCCTATTCCTGGAAATGGGATGCACATTACCCAGTTAGGTCATGTTAAGGATCTAGCACAGGCGATGTTACAGGTGATTGGTAATGAAAAAGCCATTGGTGAAATTTATAATGTGTCAGGCGATCGCTTTGTCACTTTTGATGGTTTAGCCCGTGCTTGTGCGATCGCTGCTGGTAAATCTGCCGCTGATCTTAAAATAGTACATTACGATCCCAAAAAGTTTGATTTTGGTAAACGTAAAGCTTTCCCCATGCGGGTACAACACTTTTTTGCATCGGTAAATAAAGCGATGACTGAATTAAATTGGCAACCAGAATATGATTTAATTTCTGGTTTACAAGATTCTTTAAACAATGATTATTTAGCCAGTGGACAAGATAAAACAGAAGTTGATTTTTCTGTAGATGATGAAATTTTGAAAGCTGTTTAATTTAGGAGTCAGGAGTCAGGAGTCAGGAGTCAGGAGTCAGGAGTCAGGAGTCAGGAGTCAGGAGTCAGG
>NZ_JAQMTI010000065.1:0-9197 GCF_028329225.1 Sphaerospermopsis kisseleviana CS-549
GGTGACTGGTGACTGGTGACTGGTGACTGGTGACTGGGTAATCAATTTTATGTTTCCCTATCAACTATCAACTGTCAACTGTCAACTGTCAACTATCAACTATCAACTATCAACTGTCAACTGTCAACTGTCAACTATCACCAATTCCTGAGATAATGATGAAAAAATTACCATGAACAAAACTGATGCTGAGACTGATTACAGATTTTGATGGTCCAATCATGGACGTTTCCGAAAGGTACTATCAAGTTTATCAACTTTGTCTGGAAAAAACCAAATATCCTGATCAACAAGTAAGAGAACTTTCTAAAGCGGAATTTTGGCAACTCAAGCGATCGCACATTCCTGAAAAAGAAGTTGCTTTAAAATCGGGTTTAAATGCAGAACAAGCGGAGGAATTTGCAAAAATTCGTAAGCAAACTGTACACACTCAACCCTATTTTCAATATGATGTTCTCGTTCCTGGTGCGTTAGATGCTTTAACCAAAGTGCAACAAGCAGGAGTTGATTTAGTTGTCATGACTATGCGCCGAGTGCGAGAATTAGATTATGCTTTTGATAAGTATAATTTAGGGCAATTCTTCCCAGAAAATAGACGTTATTGTTTAAGTAACGATTATGTAAAAACCCGTGATATTGAAGATAAACCACTGTTAATGGCCAAAGCTATTAAAGAACTTCCCCCCGGTGCTGAAACTTGGATGGTGGGAGACACAGAAGCGGATATCACAGCAGCTAAAAAACACGGTGTGAAGATGATAGGTGTAGAAAGTGGAATCCGCGATCGCACTCAATTACAATCTTATCAACCTGATTTAATTGTTGCCAATTTACAAGCTGCTGTAGATTTTATTTTCTCAGAAATGAAGCTTGGAAATTAGTTTTTAATTAGTTTTTAATTAGTTTTTAATTAGTTTGTAATTCACAAAGCGATAGCTACCCAAAAGGTGGCGATCGCCATCAATTTAAGACTCAATTTAAGACTCAACTTACAACTCAATTTTAAGGTAGGAAATCTGCATTTAGAATGTCCAATAAAGAGAAAGGTGAATCTTCAGGAAATAGTTCTGAAGGTAGTTCATATTTCCTCAAAGTATCATTTCTCGCATCTTGATAACATTCTAAAAATACATCATTTAATATAGATTTCAAACTAGGACTATCTGCCAAACTATAAGCTATTTGTCTTCTTTGTTCCACAACAGTATTACGCCAACCTCTAGCATTATAATCTTTTTCTTCTGTCCAATATTGCAGTTTTAATAAATGTTCTATTAGGACTATTAGGCGAGTTTTTAATTCTTTCTTTTCTCTCCTTCCTATACTATCAATTTCTTCAATCAAATTCTCAATATCTAATTGTTCTAGCTTTCCTTCACTTAACAATTTGACTGTAGTTTGTATCCACAAGTAAAAATCTTGATCATATAATTTTTTCGTGGTCTCAGTCAGCATATAAATTTCTCCTGACTTTATCTGATATTAATTACATTATACAATAAATTCTTAAATAAACATAAGTAAATTTTCAATAATTTATCGCTCTCTCACATCTTCCAAATCAGGCATAGGAAAGAGCAAAATTATCTAAGTCAAAAATTTATTCAAAAATTTATTCAAAAATCTATTCAAAAATCCCAGATAATGAATAAATCAATCAATTAAATTTTTATAGACTTCCAGAAATAACCCAATTTTAAAGCATTACTGCGCCAGATAATAGCAATTAAATTAGTCAACAAACAAGTAATTGCTAAACCTAGTAAAATAAAAGTTGGTAACATCACCACACCAATCATAAACCAAGTATAGACGTGGAATATCATCACCAAAGCAAACATACTTGCAAAACCAGCAGCTTGCCATATTTGCAATTTAGGACGGTTTAAGAATGTGAGGATAATTGTTAACAAAGTAGCCAAAATATTTGCAGGTACGAGAAATGCACATATACCAGCACAGTTGGCACGGGAAAATTCAGCTAAAGTGTGGAAATCGAGCATTAATTTGAACTTCTGATGATAGGGTGTGATGATAGGGTTAGCTTATGTTGAAAATTTTGATTACCAGTTAAATTACCAGTGAAACATTTATTTATTAATTTAGTGGTCTTAATTTACCTTAGCGCAATAGTGAGTAATCATCTGAATTATTTTACATAATTTAAAGAATTAACCAAAAAACAACCTAGCCATAGATACTTATAAAGTAGGGACAATTCATGAATTGTCCCTACCATAATTTTCACCCGATGTCTATTAAATTAAACATTCTGACTCCTTTACGGGCAACCACAGGGGGTTTGCCCCTACTGACTCCTGAATATTTAACCCATCAAAATTACAGTATCTAAAACGTGAATGATACCATTATCAGCCTCAATATCTGCTGCTATAACAGTGGCGTTTTTCACCTCAAAACCATCTTCACAATTAATTTTAATCGGTGAACCTTCCACAGAAGTCACAGTACCCAGTTTAGCTAAATCAGCCTGAGTCAACTTTCCTGGGACAACATGATAAGTTAAAATTCTGGTTAACTGGGGAATATTCTGTACTAAAGTAGTAATTGTACCAGGTGGTAACTTAGCAAAAGCATCATCATTAGGTGCAAAAACAGTAAAAGGACCAGGACTTTTTAAAGTTTCCACCAACCCCGTAGCCTGTAAAGCAACTACCAAAGTTTTAAAACTGTCAGCACTAACTGCAATATCAACAATATCAGCCATTCATGTCACCTCATATCTGTTGAAGGTTATACAAAATAGTAAATCATGTTTAAGTTTTATTACGTTAAAATCCTGGTAAAATAACAACTTATGATTTTTGTAAGATTCCTTTATAGATAAAATGGGTAATTTAAGTTACGCAATTGTAGGAACAGGTGCATTAGGCGGTTTTTACGGTGCTAAACTCCAAAAAGCTGGTAATGAAGTCCATTTTTTAGTTAATAGCGACTATCAACAAGTCATAAAACATGGATTAACTATTGAATCTAAAGACGGTGACTTTCGTTTACCCCAAGTGCAAGTTTACAATCAAGTCGAGAAAATGCCTAGCTGCGATGTGGTAGTTGTGTCAATAAAAACCACTCAAAACCATATATTAACACAGATATTACCACCATTAGTTAAAGATGATAGCATAGTTTTAGTATTACAAAATGGTTTAGGCATAGAAACAGAAATTGCCCAAATTGTCAGCAACGTTAATATTATAGGCGGTTTATGTTTTCTGTGTTCTAACAAAATTGCCCCAGGACATATACATCATTTAGACTATGGAAAAATTACCTTGGGTGAATATGCGACTAATTATAATGCTGTAGGAATTACAGAGAGAATGAAAGCAATTTTTCAAGACTTTGAAAATGCTGGAATTGAAATAGAATTAACAGAAGATTTATTATTAGGACGTTGGAAAAAATTGATGTGGAATATTCCCTATAATGGGTTATCCGTCATTTTGGATGCCACAACAGATGAAATAATGGCGGATATGTACACTCGGACATTAGTTGAACAATTGATGAAGGAAGTACAATTAGGGGCAAAAAGTACAGGGCGGATAATTCCTGACAGTTTTATTCAAACAATGTTAGATTATACTGTGAAAATGAAACCCTACCGCACCAGCATGAAAATTGATTTTGATGAAAATCGTCCTTTGGAAGTAGAAGCAATAGTTGGCAACCCATTAAGAATAGCAGCAGAACATGATGTGAGTTTACCGTTGATTCGTTGTTTATATCAACAATTGAAATTTTTGGATAATAGAAATATAGGTGACAGGTGACAGGTGACAGGTGACATTTGTTTAGAGGTAGTAATTACTTGTTTACGATTGAGATGACTTGTAGCCACTAGAAAAGTCCTCTACTATGAAAATAATATATCTGGAAGATAATGATGAGAGCAAATTTTGAGATCAAACTTTGAGATATTTTTCCTTGGAGATAATTGATACTCAAAGTTATTTCTTACATCAATAAGAGTTATTCTTTCCAGGTTGATGAACTACTTGACAGAACATATAGTGTTCCGATTTGATTTATAAATTTTCCGTGGAGGCGGGGAATAGGGAATAGGGAATAGGGAATAGGGTTTGAGATGATTTGGGTGTACGGAGTTTTTTCAAAAATCAAATAGTAGTCCTATATCCTACATAGCTCTTAGATAATCAATTCATCCAGATATGTGTCCAGTCAGCACTATGATAGTAAATTTATTCAGAAGAATTTTAAATATTTAATGAAGGATAAATAGGAAAGATATTAAGCTTGATCAGAGGTACGCATTCAGCTATCAGTATTCAGTAATCAGCCGATAACTACAAAAGCAAAGATTCAGAGGTTTTAATTTCAGGAAAATTATCTGTATCTGTTTCTTTTCATTCTTGGGATTTCAATATTCCAGGTTCATAGCTGATGGCTGATGACTGACGGCTGAATGCTTAGACAGATAGTAGGGGTTTAGCAATGCTAAACCCCTACCCTACCAGCAAAAATCAACCTCATATACCATAAACTCTTTAATTTGTCAATAGTACATTTTTGCTACTATCAAGGTATATCAAAATATTAGATATTTTTTCGCTAAATTGATCTCTCAAATTGCTGCTATTTTGTAAGTTGTTGTATTGTTTTTGGCTGTTAATTTCTGAAACTACTATAAATAAAGGATTGTAGCAGCATGATTTTTGATAGATGCAAAATTGGCAATAAAAACCCAATTATGAAATTTGCCCAAATTATAGCAAATGGCTGAAAGTATTGCAAGTTCGTTAATTAATAAAAATAATTCTCAATTATTTTGTAATAAATCTTAACTTCAATTGTGTTGACTTATGTATATCAAAACTATTAACGCAAAAACATAATTTTTGTTTATATTTAGCTCAACAATGATATTCTTGTCTGCATATTTGAATTATGAATTATGATATGAATTATGAATTATTTTGGACTCTGTCTCAGCAAGCTGTTAATATAATTACTAACTAATAAAGTATTTTGTTGTAGGAATTTCTCAAGATCACCATTAAATAAGTCAATAATTGTATGAGAAACAATTTTAATTTTTAGTGGATTATTACCATAAAGATCACATAATTTATACTTTTGTTCATCTGTTCCCAATAGTTGTTTTGATTGGAGCAGGGAAAAGGCTACTTCTGATGAACCCAACAAAGTCAAGGAACGTACTGATAATGTCCACTGCTCCAAAAAAGCGACTTCGATAGGTTTCTCTAGACTAGTAAAAATTACACAGCTGTGATGGTTTGTTTCTGCAATTATGCGTAGGAAATTATTATATTCAGTATCACCTGCATCTAAAGCTGTATCTAGGTTATCCAAGATGATTAGACATTGATGGTTACGGAAATAATGAATTAGGTGATTTATGTCTGGTTTAATTTCCTTGTGATGGGAAATCAAGGAAAGCATATCAGTAATCATATCATCAAAGGATGGGATGGTAGGTACTGAACGCCAAAAAACATAATCAAACTGATCTTGAATTTGTTGTGCTAGTTGGGTGACAAAGGTAGTTTTACCAACTCCTCCCATACCTACTACTGCGACTAAGCGACAGCCATCTTGTAAAATATATGACTTTAGCTGCGTCAGTTCTTCGCTGCGTCCGTAAAATGCTGAAATATCAACTGCTGTTCCCCAATCTTGACTTAATATATTTTTTTTAATATTTGTATGGACTGTGGTTTTGTTGAAGGGTACATCCTCATTAGTGATAGCAATTTCTCGCCAGTCGAGGTTTAATGTGCGACATAGTTCTTCAAAGGTTGTATAGTCAACAGGTTTACCAGTGATGAAACTGCTCACTGTCGTAGGAGACAATCCTGTGTCATGAGCTAATGCTTTTTGGTTGGGGTATCCATTGAGTGTAATTGCTATTTTAACTTTATCAATATAGTCGTGATGAACCCTGAGTGACCTTGGCATAAATAATCTTAATCTGAAAATTTACCCTTTGATGGAAATAATCGAGTTTTGAGTGGGAATTTTGTTAAACTTCGGACTTTTATAGATAATATTCTTTCATTATTTATTCTTGATCACAATCTATCTGTAGATAGATGGCAAAGGTTAGTAAGTCAAAAATTTTGCTATTTCCAACGGAGAAATTATCTAAGTCAGAATAAGTTGTAATTAAGTCAATATTTCTTGATACGCAAGTCGATACGCAGTTAGTTATAATCCATAGAAATAGCAAATTTTACCGTCAACTCAATAACAGGATTATAGTCATGGCAGAATCTACTAAAAGCGTTGTTTTCATTGATCCCAATGTTGCAGACTATCAAAATATAGTTAATAGCGTTAAACCTGGTACACTGTTGTTTCTTCTCGACGGCAACCGGGACGGTATTCAGCAAATTACTCAGAATTTATCAGGACTTAGAGACATTGATAGCCTTCAGATTATTTCTCAAGGGGCAGAAGGTAGTTTATCACTTGGTTCAACTGTACTCAACTCCGCAAACCTCAGCAGTTACACATCACAATTGCAGCAGTGGGGTCAATCTCTCACCGCCACAGGAGATATTCTGTTGTATGGTTCCAATGTTGCTCAGGGACTAGCGGGTAAAACTTTTGTCCAGCAAATTAGTCAGTTGACGGGGGCAGATGTAGCTGCATCTGATGACTTGACTGGTAATACTGCATCAGGTGGAGACTGGGTATTAGAATACACTACTGGATTGATTGAAGCATCTCCAGCGTTAGAAATTGCACCTATCATCTCAAACGGAAATAGTCAAGATACCGTAGGAAAATATACACCTAACCCACCAGCTTATGCCAGTAATAAACTGATTGTTAAATTCAAGGACGGAATCAATACCACCCAAGCCAATGAGATTAAAAACACCCTGGGAGTAGCCAAGACAGAGACCATTAAGCTGACAGGGGCGCAAATATGGACATTATCTGGAAAAACCTCTGTAGAAACTGCCCTCGCTACACACAAAAATAATCCCATATTCCAGTACATCGAGCCAGATTATATTGTCACCAAAGCAGTTACATTCCCCAATGACCCCAGTTTTAATCAACTATGGGGACTACATAACACAGGTCAAAGTGGCGGTACTCCTGATGCAGATATTGACGCTCCCGAAGCCTGGGATATCCAAACAGGCAATCCCAACCTGGTCATAGGAGTGCTTGATACAGGAGTTGATTATAACCACCCTGATCTAGTAGGCAACATTTGGACTAATCCAGGAGAAATCGCCAATGATGGCATTGATAATGACAATAACGGATATATAGACGATATTCGCGGCTGGGACTTTGCCTATAATGACAACAACCCCAGTGATGTTGATGGCCACGGAACCCATGTTTCGGGAACCATTGCTGGTAAAGGTAATAACGGCGTTGGTGTGACAGGGGTGGCCTGGAATGCCAAGATTATGCCCCTGAAGTTTTTGGACGATACTGGTTCGGGTTCTACTTCCAATGCCATTTTAGCAATTAACTATGCCACAGCCAAGGGCGTGAAAATAACCAACAACTCCTGGGGGGGTGGCGGCTATAGCCAAGCTTTGTATGATGCGATTAATACCGCCGGACAACAGGGAGCTTTATTTATTGCGGCGGCGGGTAATAGTTCGGCTAACGCAGATATCAATCCCATGTATCCCGCTGCCTACAACCTAGCTAATATTATCTCTGTTGCTTCCACCACAAACACTGATAGCCTGTCTTCCTTCTCCAACTATGGATTGACCAGTGTGGACTTAGGCGCACCAGGTTCAGCTATTTATAGCACCCTGCCTAACAACAGTTATGGAACTCTTTCTGGCACATCAATGGCTAGTCCCCACGTTGCCGGGGCTGCGGCTTTAGTCTGGTCTCAAAATCCCACCTGGACGGCACAGCAGGTTAAAAATACCTTGATGAACACGGGGGATTCTATTGCGGCTCTAGCCGGTAAAACGGTTTCTGGAAAACGCCTCAATGTTTTTAATGCTTTGGCGGCAGCTAACTTACCTTCTGTAACTGTCAGTGTCAGTCCTGCCACTGTTCAAGAAGACGGTGCGACTAACTTGGTTTATACCTTTACTCGCACCAATTTAAACCTAAGTTCTCCCCTGACCGTTAACTTCGGGGCGAGTGGCATAGCAAACGCCGCCCCGGTGGGAAGCGACCCGGCCGATTACAACGTATTAACAGGTAGTGCTGTCACCTTTAATCCGACGACGAAACTGGGAACTGTCACCTTTGCTGCTAATGCGACAACTGCAACGGTTGTGGTTGATCCGATTGCTGATACATTAGCAGAAATTCAGAATGAGACGGTAAACATAACAGTTAATTCCGGCACGGGTTATATCGGTGGTTCTCCGGGTGCGGCAACTGGAACTATTGTTTCGGAAGAAACTTTACCAATTTTCACCAACCCTAATAATATTACCATTCCCAGTTCTGGTGCAGGTAATCCCTATCCTTCAATTATCAATGTTTCAGGATTAACTGGTAACATTACGAGCCTCAAAGTCACATTAACGAATCTTAGTCACACCTGGTCTGATGACATTGATGTGCTGTTAGTGAGTCCAACTGGTGCGAAAGCCATCTTGATGTCTGACGTGGGTGGTAGCAATGATTTAGCGAACGTGACCTTGACTTTCGATCCCACAGCTACTGCTAACCTGCCTGATTCCAGCCAGATTACCAGTGGTAGCTATAAGCCAACAAATTTTCAATCTGGAGACTTATTTAACTCTCCAGCCCCCGTTGGTCCCTATGGTACAGACTTTTCTGTCTTTAACAATACCAACCCCAACGGGAATTGGAGTCTCTACGTTATGGATGACGAGGGTAGTGATTCGGGAAGTATTGCGGGTGGTTGGTCTCTGTTGATTGGAACTTCTACTACTCCCACTTTACCTGTAATCACAGTAGTAGCGAACGATTCTAGTGCCGGCGAACCTGCCAACCCAGGACAATACACCTTAACCCGCACAGGTCTAACCACCAGCAGCTTAACAGTTAACGTTGCCTTGACCGGAACAGCCACCAATGGCACAGATTACACAACCATTCCGACTACTGTTACCTTTGCCGCAGGTTCTAGCACAGCCTTAGTCAACCTGAACGTTACTGATGACACCCTTGTCGAAGGAGCAGAAACTGCCATCCTCACCGTCACATCAGGAACAGGCTACACC
>NZ_JAQMTI010000066.1:0-4314 GCF_028329225.1 Sphaerospermopsis kisseleviana CS-549
ATCAAATTAAGCATAATTTGCTTTCTAATTATTTAATAGGACAACTAAAACGTCCAGATATTGCTATGTCAATGGTTTAGTCTTTAGGCGCTCGGTGCAGCGTAGCCGCACCATCGCTTGTGCCAGTTGCGTAAGTCCTAATTGTTATCAGCTTGGTAAATTAAGCTTTGTTGAAAAAGATGGCAACCAACGGGGTGCTGAATGTGAATACTGGACTTATCGCTTTGGAGAATCATCTGAAATTAGAAACAAGTCAGTACCATTACGAGAAACTTTCAACCTCACCTTACAACTTCCATCACGCTTGCAACCATTAATACAAGACGCTGCTAAACAATCAGATTTAGCGGTAATAGAATGGGTAGCAAGACTTGTGGAAGACGCAATTTCTAAAAATAATAGTAGTCAAAATATAGATAAGCCAAATTCCACAGATATTGCAGTCTCAGAAGTTATTTGAGATCTAGAACTTCAAAGCTAAACAATATTTTTAAGGAAAATAACCATTCATTACCTATTGGTTCAAAATGCCGTGTCAGGCATTAGGATTTGAAAAGAAAGTGCTATTTTCACATTATTAATTGTTAATGTCGCCAATGTTAACCGTGAAAGACCCACCTACTAATTTTCAGCTACCGCCGCACAATGAAGCGGCTTTAGAGGGAGATAGCTGGAACTCTACATTTTGATTTGGATGCAGTAGAAGAACTCTTCCCTGGTGGGCTTTTGGACAATATGTTTGATGCCTTGTCTCGTCAACTGGAGTGTCTGGCCAATGAGGAGAAAACCTGGCATCAAAACTGGCAACAAACTGCACAACAATTAATGCCAGCGTCTGAACTTCAGCAGCGAGAGGTTATTAATGCCACTGTAGCTCCCATTCCTCAGCAATTGCTCCAAACCTTATTTACTGCACAAGTATCAGCGCAACCCCATCGGACTGCTGTGATTTCCTCTGCCGACACACTGAGCTATGAGGAGTTGTTCTGTCGCGCTAATCAAGTTGCTCATTGGCTGCGTAAGCGAGGTAACCGTCCCAACGAGTTAGTAGCTGTAGTTATGGAGAAGGGATGGGAACAGGTTGTAGCCGTTTTGGGAATTTTAGCTGCTGGTTCTGCTTATTTGCCTATTGATGCAAAAATTCCCAGGGAGCGCCTTCTATACTTATTAGACAATGGGGAAGTTCGGTTTGTACTAACTCAGTCTTGGTTAAAAGAAAACTTAGATTGGACAGAAAGCAGGCAAATATTGTGCATAAATAGCGAAGAATTGGCAAATGACAGTGACCAACCGTTAGATTCCCTACAACAACCAGAAGATATAGCCTACGTCATCTATACCTCTGGCTCCACTGGATTGCCCAAGGGAGTAATGATTACTCATCAGGCTGCGGTTAATGCCATAATCTGTACCAACAACTACTTTAACGTCAGTTGTGAAGACCGAGTTTTAGCTTTGACTGCACTCAATCACGATATGTCAGTTTATGACATTTTCGGGATACTGGCAGCTGGGGGAACCATTGTCATACCCGAGGCTTCAGAAGCACTAAATCCCGTGAAATGGGCACAACTAATCCGTGACGAGAAAATCACTATTTGGGGCCCCCTTCCCTCACAAGGGTAGGTATTTTACATTGTCGTCAGGGCAAGACTTGGAGGACAAGGCAGACAAGGTGACAAGGGAGGAAATACGTAACAAAAATGTACAATTGGTAACACAAATTGAGGCTAAACAGACCTTGTACTGAGCGAATCCGAAGTACATTTTTTGTATAAAATCTTCCTTGTCTACTTTCCCTCCTTGTCTTCCAGGTCCTGCCTCAACAGATAATATTAAAAACCTACCCCTGTGAGGGCCCCCTCTCACAAGGGTAGGTTTTTTACATTGTCGTGAGGGCAAGACTTGGATGACTTGGAAGGACAGTGGACAAGGGAGGAAAACCGTACAAAATCAGATGCTCTTGGTAACCAAAAAAGTCCGTCAAAATACTGTTGTGCGTATCAAATCTTCCTTGTCTACCTTCCCACCTTGTCTTCCTGGTCCTGCCTTCACAGTTAATATTAAAAACCTACCCCTGTGAGGAGGGCCCCCTTCCCCCCAGCTTCTTCTGCCTCCTGACTCCTGACTCCTTGATCTCCTGACTAACTATCTAGACGCAACTTGAGGTTCTGCCCAAACCTGTCTATCTCTTGTCCCAAAAGTCACAGGTTGATCACCGTCGTTGCTGACATTGATAGTTTTGCCATCACTGGCAACTTGTACCAAAGGCCAATTTTCTTCCCCTAGTTCACCCGCACGGAATAGCACGTGATCAGGTTGTTTTTTACTCCACCCTAACAAGATTGCTATTTTCTCATGCTCATCTTCTCCTTGGGCAGGAGCAACGGTTTGAGTATGATTTTCTTGCCGTTCCCAAATTACTGCATGATCTGTCAGGTCTGCTGTGTTGAACATACCTACAAATTTGCGGGCTAAAAAGCGATCGCCTTTTTCGGACCAACTAACCGGAACTAATACCTCTATTTTCCCTTGGGTATCAGCTTGATCTGAAATCTGTTGATCTAACAGGGGATCGCCAACAGCAGCAGTTTTTGACATCACCCGCAGTCTCTTGGTTTGCCGATCTTCGATAAACAACAAGCTGGTAACTCGGCTGTTGTGCATTTCCGGTTGTATTTCCAGTTGCACTCGGCTATAAACCGCATACCTACCATCAGGAGAAACCACTGGTATACTGCGATAGTGCCGCACTCCAGAACCCCCTTTACCACCTATAGCTTCTTGAGTCATCATGATCCATTTCCAAGGAATTGGATGAGGACTATTTATGGGATCATCTGGTACTGTATCGTACTGCTGTTGCTGTTCATTTACAGGTATTTCCATCATTGTGGATGCCTGTGGTTCTCTAATATTTGATGTGCTTGCAGATGTTTTTAATACCTCATTCTCTAAACTCGCACGTTCTAAAGAATTTACCTCACCCTGTAAAGCCTGGCTCTTAACATCTTTTAATTTTTGAATTAAATCTCTCTGACTAGTAGGTATTTTTGCTAAGTTTTCCTGTTTTACTACCGCTAAAATATCGCTGACAGGTAAATTACTATTTGAGTGCTGATTTTGTTGTCCTGCCCCAGAATTAATTTTATCAGCCTGTAATACTTGTTTTGCTTGACTCACAGGCTTGTTTACTGATCCAAAGTTCCCAAATTTTGCTTCCAAGGAGTTGACTTTACCTATCTTTAAATCATTTTTCCCAGCTATAGCCGTTACCTGGGAATTTGAATCAGATTGGCCAATTCCTGTACTAATCTTTCCTACTTTTAAATGTGATTGTTTCGCTATGCTAGAGTGAATTGATACACCTACCAAGGGAGCAATTAATATAACAACGATAACGTACTTAAAAAATGGTTGTACGCGGAACCATCCTGACAGCAAAAGGGATTTCAGCATGATTGGACTCTCTAAGGGGCAGTGGCTGTGTGAGGAGCAATGTCTATGCAGGAAGAGAAAAAGCTATGATTATATGTATAACAACAAACTAGAATCTCTAACGAGATTATCTGGATAAATTTTGCATCACTTTACAAAAGTTTTCTAATCATCAATTAACCCCTTTACATTCTTTAAATAACTTAGTTTTTTTAGGTGAATATAATCACAGAGAATACCGACGTTAATCATTTTCGGATTCTCTAAATAAGTATTTATATCTAAAAACAGCCTATATTTAGGTAGACCACAATATAGGTATAACCAAATATAGGAGTTTCCGACAGGATATAAACTACGCTGTGAGGTGACTAATTCTAGTGCCTAAATTCATTTATTCTGATAAAAATGTTTTAGCAAGAGCTAATCCATTCCTTCAGGTTTATAAGGAAATCAAGTGAGCCAAAACTACCGAGATAAAGTATCGGAGCAAGGCATTGATACTTTATCGTACTAAGGAACAGTGGATGTAGGCGAACGGATTGCCCCTTCATGGGCAGATAATCAACCTGTATAAAAACATAACTGCCTAACGGCAATCGATACCTTGACAACTGAAGATTGGTGGGTTCTATTCCATAGTTCTAGTTCCTTGCTAGGAATAGGTAAAATCTACCCTTCGGGAAGCCGCTTCGCGTCTACATGGGAGCTGGACTTGTGTTGAGCGCACTTGTACTGAGCGACTTGTACTGAGCCTGTCCTGAGCCTGTCCTGAGCCTGTCCTGAGCCTGTCCTGAGCGGTGTCGAAGGGCGGTGTCGAAGGGCGGTGTCGAAGGGCGGTGTCGAAGGGCGGTGTCGAAGGGCGGTGTCGAAGGG
>NZ_JAQMTI010000005.1:0-10395 GCF_028329225.1 Sphaerospermopsis kisseleviana CS-549
CCAGTCACCAGTCCCCAGTCCCCAGTCACCAGTCACCAGTCCCCAATCACAGATCACCAATCACCAATCACCAGTCCCCAGTCACTTATTCTCTGAATATATGTTGCAAAAAAGTAAGAATTGGGTCAACAAATGTCAAGCAATGCAAAGGATCTTAAAGGAAAGTCAACGAAATAAACTTTATCCACAAGAAAGTGTTAGTTTAAATATATAACCTCAATGGTGATGGGAGGAATTGCCTGCAATAAGCATCACGCCAAAACAAGAGAAATAGAATGGCTGATGGTATCTTCAGAAGTTGTTGACATCGATCAGAATCAAAACTTCTATTCTGGCTGGCATAATTAATATATAGAAAGAGCAAGCCAACAGAAGAATCACAAGAGGAGCTACTTCTAGAATTGTAAATAAAAGTTGCTCAAACTGAAAAAGCAGGTACAGAACAGCTAATAATGATTGATTGAAAGTTTTTCTTTGCAGATCCAGTTGTCTGGCAAGCAGTTGGATACTAACACAGAGTTTCACAAACTAAATCAAAGCTAGAGGTACTTATAGTTAAGATGCAACAACTTGAGAAACAAATACAAAAGCCTTACATTAAAAGCAGTTCACAATTTGTATTGGCGGCAGTGATAGACCTTACCGCAATCTCTGTGCATACAAAACCCATTCACATCAAATAAATATTTAGCTAAATATTTAGCGGGAGAGTTTACATGAAGCTTGTCATCCACGGCAAAAATATTGAAATTACCGATGCAATTCGAGAATATGTGCATCAAAAAATTGAAAAAGCAGTTAGTCACTTTCAAAACATCACGAATGAAGTAGATGTCCATTTAAGTGTAGCTCGCAATCCGCGAATTAATACTAGACAAGCGGCTGAAGTCACTATTTATGCTAATGGTAACGTCATCCGTGCAGAGGAAAGCAGCGAGAACTTATATGCAAGTATTGACTTGGTGGCAGATAAAATATCCCGTCAACTGCGAAAATACAAAGAAAGAAGACAAGAACACAAAACCCAGCCTATACCAACTAATGAAGCCGTAGTTGCCGAACCAGTAGCAGATTTAATCGGCGATCGCACTCCTGAACTACCAGGAGAAGTAGTCAGGACTAAGTATTTTTCCATGCCTCCGATGACAGTTGTAGAAGCGCAAGAACAACTGCAACTTGTAGGACATGACTTTTATATGTTCCGTAACGCCGAAACAGGAGAAATCAACGTTATTTATGAACGTAACCACGGCGGTTATGGTGTGATTCAACCCCGCAACCCTAACACTAACGGACAAACTAACGGCAAGAACGGCAAAACCGCCCAAGGTAATATTCCCATGCCGGAAAAGTCTAAAGTCTGATTTCAGGTGATTGGGTACTGGGGACTGGGGACTGGGACAAGATTTTAGATTTTAGATTTTAGATTTTAGATTGGAGTACATGAAATACAATCCAAAATCCAAAATCCAAACTCCAAAATCCAAAATCCAAACTCCAAAATCCAAAATCCAAAATTGTATCACCAATCACCAAATCATCTTGCAGCCAACTGTTGTAACATTTTCAAGGTTTCCTCAACGTGACCTTTAAAGTTAAACATGGAATCAAACACAGATTTAACAATGCCGTTTTGGTCTATTACGTAAGTTACCCGGCCGGGGATAAAACCAAAAGCAGTAGTTGCACCATATTGTTTTCTAACATTGTCGCCTTTATCACTCAACAGTGTAAAAGGTAAATTGTACTTAGCTGCAAACTTCTGATGAGATTCGCTAGAGTCACCACTTACGCCGATGACTTCAGCACCAGCAGCTTTAAATACTTCATATTGATCTCGGAAAGCGCAAGATTCCGCAGTACATCCAGGGGTGTCGTCTTTAGGATAAAAGTAAAGGACGACAGCCTTTTTGCCGCGAAAATCCTTTAAACTGACTGTAGAACCGTCTTGAGAGGGTAGACTAAAATCAGGTGCAGTATCTCCAATGTTGATAGACATGGTGGCTATTAATAATGGCTTAACAAATCTACATTAACTAATTATTTGTCATTTGGTATTCTCAACATTAGTTATATTTCATCAAAAAGTTCTAGTTCTAGTTGATTTGGCCAATAAAGTCTTTTTATGGGTAAAAGAGGATCGCCTATCAAGCCAGAAAGTTTGAGCAATCCATCATCAAAAGTGTCTAAAACATCCACTTTAGCCTGTATAGCAGTGGCTACATGAGTAGCATCTTTGGGTTTTAAACTTTCATATTGCCACATTAAATCTCTGGCTAATTCTCCAATTTTTCTATCTACATCATACACATAAATCCATTCATGTCTGAAAAAAGAACGTATTTTTTCCTCAACATCCTTAGAAAGTTTCCAAATAATTACGAAAATAGTAAAAATGAGTCCGCATTTGCGGACATTTACTCAACAAAATCCTTACATCAACTACACCCCAACCTCCGCAGCTTCCAAAGCATTCACTTCATCAACCACTCGCCAAATTTCCTGCATCAACTCATCTAAACCAGTGCGAGTTACAGCCGAAATAATAAAAACCGGAGCTAAAGAAAGATGATTTAATTGTGTAGCTAAAGCCTCTAAATCAACACTTGCCCTATCAACCGCATCAATTTTATTTAACGCCAAAATTTGCGGACGTTTAGCCAAACCCCTTCCGTAAGCTTTGAGTTCTTCTTGAATAGTATGGAAATCACCAATTACATCTTCACTTGTAGCATCAATTAAGTGTAATAAAACCCTAGTCCTTTCAATGTGCCGCAAAAAATCATGACCCAAACCAGCACCATGAGAAGCACCTTCAATTAAACCAGGAATATCTGCAAAAACAGTACCATCACCTGTGGGTTTTTTCACTACTCCCAAATTAGGAACAAGAGTTGTAAAAGGATAATCAGCGATTTTCGGACGTGCAGCAGACAAAGAAGAAATTAAAGTTGATTTACCAGCATTTGGTAAACCAATAATTCCCACTTCTGCTAACAGTTTCAACTCCAAACGTAAAAATTTATGTTCACCTTCTAAACCAGGAAGGGCATATTCTGGGGCGCGGTTACGGTTACTTAAAAAATGTTGATTTCCTAAACCACCTTTGCCACCTTCAGCAGCCAGAAAACGTTGTCCAGGTTCAACTAAATCACATAACAAAGCGTCCGTTTCCCCATCATAAATGGCAGTACCACAGGGAACTTCAATAATTAAATCTTTGCCGTTTGCACCTGTACAATTATTAGGACCACCACGACCACCATTATCGGCTTTAAATATATGTTTATATCTAAAGTCTAATAAGGTTTGTAAGTTGGTATCAGCCACAAAAATCACTGAACCACCTTTTCCTCCGTTACCACCAGAAGGACCACCTGCTGGTACATATTTTTCTCTGCGAAAAGCGACGATACCATCGCCACCTTTACCGGCTTGAACTTCAATTACTGCTTGATCGATAAATTGCATAATTTAATTATTGGGCATTGGGCATTGGGCATTGAAAATTAGCTATTAGTTGTCTTTTCTGTTTCCTATTGATTTTAAGTAAGCACTAAGTTTAGGTAACAGTTCCTCAATAATTGGTTTGAATCGGTTTATTTGTTCATTGGTTAATAATTGTCTAGAGTATGCTAGTCTTAACAAACTTATTGTTTAATATAAAGACCC
Organism: Sphaerospermopsis kisseleviana CS-549; assembly: GCF_028329225.1. Lineage (NCBI taxonomy): Bacteria > Bacillati > Cyanobacteriota > Cyanophyceae > Nostocales > Aphanizomenonaceae > Sphaerospermopsis > Sphaerospermopsis kisseleviana. The sequence goes on from NZ_JAQMTI010000005.1 coordinate 3,673, forward strand.
TCTAGCAATTTTTACAAATCAGCGATTATCTTGGTCATTATATCGCCCCCTGCCTTCCTCAATATTGGTACAAACACTATCAGCAGCCTCACAATTTGCTTGCCTATAGTATCCTTGGCGAAATAGTCCCATTCTTCAACAATATACCAAATTTGATTAGCTAACTTTTCAGCTAATTTGTAAACCTCTAAATTTTCAAAATCTGGTCTATTCATTAAATACAAGACTTATGCACCTGGTTTATTTGTTAAGGGCGGGAATAGAGCATAAAAAATCTTCCATGCTCCATACCTAATGCCTAAATATACTGTGAAACATCCTCCTGACATTCATCAGCAAGGTAGGAAAGAGCGCGAAAGCGTAAACCTACTAATTGTTCATACAATGGGTTGATTTTGCACATTGGGGGAATATGGACTATTTTTTTACCAAATAGGGTGACATCTCTTTCAAAAGGACACTGGGAAGGAATCATTTTACATAAAAATCTGGCCACTCTAGGATCATGAATTTCTAACCCGTCTAACCAATCCCGAAGCGGGTGCAATATATCTGGTGGGTGTAGGGTGGTTTCTTGTACTTGTTTGGGATATTCCAATGTGTGACGTAAAGCTGTGAGGGCTTGGGTGTCTAATTCCAAAGCTTGACAAAACTTGTGTAAAATTTTTTCTTCGCTGGGAGAATATATTCCATCAGCGATCGCCACCATCACTGCTGTCCGCAAAAAATTTTCCCCAACTGCTGTACCTTTACCCAACACAGCAGCTAATTCTTCAGGTGTAATTATCTCTAATGAATCCCAGTTCAGACAAGGGGCTAATTCATCTTTGGTAATGCTGTTAATTAACTCCTGTTCTTGGGCATCAAAATTACCATCAGCCCAAGCAATAGTTAGTAGTCCACGTAACCAAACTGTAATTTGTTCGCTACTGTAGGGGGTTTTAACCGCACTTGTCATAAAAACTCACGCCTCAAGATATTCAAGACATTCAAGATATTATCAATCATTCATTTCTAAACTACCCCAATCGTCTGTTTTGCGCTAAAATCCCTTTTACAAAGATTATTGATAATTTTTTCTATTTACTACCTTAAAGGAGGCAGAAGGCAGAAGGCAGGGGAGGCAGATCACAGGGGTAGGTTTTTAATATTATCTGTTGAGGCAGGACCACCGAAGACAAGGAGGTATTGTAGACAAGGAAGATTTTCTACAAAACAAGGTCTGTTTAGCCTCAGTTATTGTTACCAATTGTACATTCTTGTTACGTATTTCCTCCCTTGTCACCTTGTCTGCCTTGTCCTCCAAGTCTTGCCCTCACGACAATGTAAAATACCTACCCTTGTGAGAGGCAGGGGAGGCAGGGGAAGATTAATAATCTAAATAATGCCCAATCACCAATCACCAATCACCAATCACCAATCACCTATGTTTTTTTTCGGAATTGAACATGAAGTTGCTTTTCTTAACCATGAAGGAAAGTTTGCTGATTTCTCTTGTACAAAATTTGCTGATTTTCAGCAAATAGTTGACAAATTACCTCTTTACCCCCATGACTACCCACAATTGAGGGTTGGTGATGCTGGTATTAAAAAGAAGCGATGGTATATTGAGGGTTTTGAAAGATTTGCTGATTCAGAAGCAGTAATTGATTGTGTAGCTAAAGGCATCGAAATTAGAACTACTATAAATTCTACTATTCAAGGTGCAATTGATGAATTAACAGCTAGTTTTTCTTTACTACGTGAGACAGCGGCTAGTTTTGGTTTTTCTCCTGTTTTAATCAGTTTTAATCCCTATACTTGTGTTTTTGAACCCCAACCACCATTAAATGATTTTGAACTTAGGCAATTACAAGCTTATCCAGATGAACAAACTGCCCATATTTACATGGTTTCCTATGGTCCAGATTTAAATATTTCCATAGCAGATTTGCCTATAGAAAATGTAATTGATATTGGGAAAAAACTGACCTATTACAGTCCTTTTATTGTTCCTTTTAGTTACAGTTCTCCGTTTTATAATGGCAGTTTATGGGAAGGTTTATCAGTGAGGACATTTATCAGAACTGGCAAAAGATCAGCAACATTAGTGTTTGTGGAAAACCAGGAACATTTAATTAAAAGTGTACCTTCATTAACGAAAATTGCCCGCATTCCCGCAGAAGTAGGAAGAATCGAATTTAAAGCTTGTGATAGCTGTGATAATTTTTCTATTTATGCAGGGTTACTGGCACTGTTAAAAGGTTTGGCTTTAGATAAAACCTTGGAAGGTAGAGCTATTGTACCTGATACAACTTTACATCAAATTTCAGCCAAAGCAGGATTTGATCATGATGATATTTTTCTGAATGCCACCAAAGTTTTACAAGCTGCTGAAAATGCCCTAGAAAATGACCCAGATATTAAATTTTTAGCCCCATTAAAAGATATTTTGGCAAATCGCAAAACCAAATCCCATCAACTAATTGAAATGTTTGAAAATCTAGGTTCAATTGAAGAAACAATCAAGAGAACTTATGTTTGAGGTAATTGGTAATTGGTAATTGGTAATTGGTAATTGGTAATTGGATAAAAACAACTATCAATTATCAATTATCAATTATCAATTATCACCTGTCACCTGCTGACTTGGTGGAATCTTCTGCATAGGAATAAGCACTTCCATTACAGATTTAACAATAGGCGCTGTCACAGTTCCACCATAGGCATTTGCTCCTTTTGGTTCATCGACTATTGCCAAAACTACATAACGGGGGGCTTCTGCTGGGACAATACCCACAAAGCTAGTAATTCTTGCACCGGGAATATATCCACCTTTAGGAGAGGCTTTTTGGGCTGTACCGGTTTTACCTGCAATACCGTATCCTTTGATTTGAGAAGCTTTACCACTTCCCTGAGAAACCACAGTTTCCATCATGTCCATGACCTTTTGGGTAGTTGTAGGTGAGAAAATCTGGCGTGGTGCTGGTAGATTAGGTGAGTAGTGAATTTTACCTTGATTATCAATCAAGCCTTGAACTACATGGGGTGTTATCAATTTACCACCATTAGCCAAAGCGCCGTGCATTTGCACCAGTTGTAAAGGTGTCAAAGAAAAACCTTGCCCAAAAGAAGTAGTTGCTGGTTCTAGATTAGAGGATAGGAATTTTTCTTGCCTTTTGAGACTGCCACTGACTGCAAAAGGCAAATCTGTATCCATTTTTTGTCCTAGTCCCAGTTTTTCTAACCAGTTATAATATGTTCTCGGCTTCAGACGTTGGATAATTTGTACCATACCAACGTTGCTAGAAGTTTGTAAAATTTCGGCAATATTAATTCGTCTAAAACTGTTAATTTCTGCGTTTTTGATAATGCGGTCAGCGACTTTAATAGTACCTGGGTCATTAAATACATCCTCTGGTTTGATGACACCATTTTCCAGAGCGATCGCCACAATTAAAGGTTTAAAAGTAGAACCTGGTTCATAAAGATCCGCGACAGGCCAATTTCTAAACAGTGAAATATCTGCTTTGGAATATTGATTTGCATTATAGGTAGGATGAGAAACCAAGGCCAATAATGAACCATCGGTGGCATCCATCACAATTACAGCACCGCGTTTAGCCTGAAACTTGTCAATCTGTTCTTTGAGTGCCGTCCGGGCTGCCCGTTGTAAACGATTATCAATAGTGAGTTGCAGTTTTAAATCATCAGAATGCAAAAATCCTTCTGGTGCATAGGTTGGCATAATTGCGCCGTTACCAGCCCGACTGAGACGCACTGTTTGCCTGGAGCGTTCCAATAGTGTCTCTTGACTATATTCAACCCCCGCCTGACCCTGACGGTCAAGATTAACATAGCCCACTACATTAGCAACCAAATCATCTTGTGGGTAGAAACGGGAATATTTTTGAATAAATTCCAAGCCATTCAAGCGGAATGAAATCAAGCGATCGGCAATATTTTCGCCAATACCATTAGCAATCAGAATACCGCTGCTTCTACTTTCAAATGTTTTTACTAACTGACGAGCATCTTTGTTGAGAATTGGTGCAATTTTTGCTGCTATTTCCTCCTTAGACTTATCAAATAGTTTGGGATGGGCATACAGGGTATATACTGGACGGTCAATGGCCAACATATTGTTATTGCGATCAACCACTGGGCGACGGGGTATAAAAGGACGCACATTCACCATTTGCTGGTTTCTTGCCCTTTGAGTGAGTTTTGCACCATCAATAATTTGCAGTCGATACAAATTGAAAGCCAACCCCAACCCAGCAGCAACCAAGATACCCCAAACTATCAACAGTCGAGACTTGGGATTGGTTGCTTGAGCTTGAGGAAAACCATTCTCTGGTACAGCTTGTTTGTATAACTTGCGCCGCCTTGTAAACTTTAAATTCTGCAAATTTCTCAATTTTGTTCGGCTTGGTGACTTCTGCATTGGGTTTTTTTGTGTCAGTTCTCAGTTGTTAGGGAACAGGGAACAGGGAACAGGGAATAGGGAATAGGGAATAGGGAATAGGGAATAGGGAACAGGGAATAGGGAATAGGGAATAGAGAACAGGGAATAGGGGTAATCAATTAGCAATCACCAATCTCTTTAAATTTTAATATCCTAATGGAGAGGAAGTTTGGGACTGCACTTGTGAATTGGGAATTATACTTGAGGATGCTGACTTTGGACTAGGGGATGTTGGTGGCAAAAAAATTGTCTCCCCTGGAGTTGGTAATCTTAGTCCTGCTTCTGCTTTTTCTCCCTCTTCAGCCATCTTTTTGATCAGTGCTGCATTGATTGTGTTCAACTGCCGCTCATGACGTTGTAGGCTTTGCAGAGTGCGGTAATATTTACTCCAAAGCTCTTGAGAATAGACTGTCAAACCATAAACCACCAGTGTTGCAGCCACAAACACAAATGTCGCAGCTGAGGAATAACGATAGACAGCGTGCAAGCGTAGCAACCATATCGGTGTGGATGCAGCAGTAGACATCTCATTTAGGTGTTTATCCTTGGACTGCCCATTCACATTTGTGGTATTTGTGACTGTTTTTTGCCCAGAATTTTTCTCCAATGTTGATACTACTGCCTCACTGACTAGAGAAGTTGATATTTTTCTAGGGGAATTACGTTTTCTTTGAGAGCGCACTACTGTGGATGCACTATTCGATTTAGAATTTGTTTGCATATTTTTTAACAGGATACTAGAGCCGATACCTTTTTGCTAACTAATGCTAACAAATACATAAGTTGAGATTATCTCTCAACCAAGGCGTATCAACCAATGCACGAAGACTTGTGTCGAGCGCAAGCCGAGACATAAATTCCTCGCGCACCATTCAAATCTCGGTTCATAGTTTTACCATCTATCCGAGATTTGATAGTTTTAGATCCCCCTAGATTATTGATGATTTCACCAGTCCAACTTACTGTTTTTGAAGTGTATGCTTCATTAACATCAACCACTATTTTATTAAATTCGTGCGCTTTATGTTTGATAAATTGCTTGAATTTGTAGTGACTTAAAGTAAGCATTTGTCGGACTGATTTAGACTTAATCCTTCTCTTGACTTTTCTAGACATCATAGATGTCTCAAAAGTAGGAAGTAGAATCACATCAAAATTATCAACCAAAAATCTAGCTGTCTTTTTATGCAACTCGTCTACTAGATATTTAATCTTTCCTCTTAGCCGAGTTGCTGCATTTTTTAATCTCTTCTTCTGTTTGCTCTTAGCCTGAGATATTTTGCTAATTAACTTATCTAATTTGAAACAAAGTTTCTGGGTTCTTAGATTAGCATTTTCGCCTAACCATCCAAAGCAATTATCCGCAAAGAAGGTTAAAAAATTTCTAATTCCGGGATCTAAAGCTACAACACGACCTTGGTTCTCGGTTTTATGCCGTAGACTTTCTATTGGTAAGCAGATGTAATAATCTCCGTAAAATGAGACTAATCTACAATCTCCAAACCCATCAGGGAGAGGATCTTTATATTTTAGCTCTCCTAACACAGTGTGATAAATTCCTGCATCTTTTACGGCAGATTTGGGAATATAACAAGACTGCACAGGATCTTTTTTGGTTCTGAATCTACACCTGCTAATTCCACCACCATCAATATACTTTTTCTTGGCATTTTTAACAGCCTGACAAGCATCTTTAATGGCAATAGATTTAATTTGATATGGCGCATCTTTACACCATTCAGGTAATCCTTGGATAATCCCAGTTTTTATCCCTTTCCAGTTGGCTTTTGTTTCTGGAGTTTGTAAATACCGAATTGTTTCGTTATAAACAAATCTGGAAACACCAAACCAATATTTAACCTTCCTTTTCTGTGCAGGACTCAATTTCAGATAAATCCTCTTTGATTTTTTTAAAGTATTTTCTCCAGTCCTGCATTCTACAGGAAAAGATGTGAAGGATTGATAGTAAATTTTATGGTGAGCGAAGCCGAACCACTTGGGTAAGTTCTGATTGTGGACAGTGTACAGTTTTGTCGAGAACCACGATTTGTCCACCGTTTTGCTCGACCATGTATTGTACAAGCTCAAATCCAAATCTTGCGAGTCTGTCCCGACAGGCAACAACAAGGATGAATTTATCTCCTTGCAGAAGTCTGTCCAGTAGGGAGCGCAGACCTTTTCTTTTGAAGTTGAGTCCTGACCCGATATCTTTGATGATTTCTGCGTCTGGGTAGAGGGATTGCATATAAGCGATTTGTCTATCGAGGTCATCTCGC
>NZ_JAQMTI010000067.1:0-3851 GCF_028329225.1 Sphaerospermopsis kisseleviana CS-549
AAGTCGAAGTAAGTCGAAGTAAGTCGAAGTAAGTCGAAGTAAGTCGAAGTATGCCAGTGTTACAAGGGTTTTATCATTAATAAGCTGTTACACAGCTAAATTGTATAATCCTAATGTTCTGAACTCTTGTTTAACAGGCAAGATGCCTGTTCCACTTATACAAATTAAATGCACAACAGCTTATCTGTACCTCATAATAACGGAAACTGCTGTATTTAGCAGTGGATCAGTATGGAAAAAACTAAGCGGTTAAACAATTGACATTTTCTAGTAATAAACCAGAGGAAATAGCGATCGCTCAACGCAAGTTTAATGATGAGAAAGAAATTTTACAAAAGTTGCCAGATCATAAACAAATTCCTGATTTTGTAGATTATATCGCAGAAAATTAACAATATTACTTAGGGATCTGGATATCAAAAATTGCTATATCTGAATACTTACTTCCAATCTTTTTTGTCTGATTCAGACATCCTCTAATAAGAAGTCACTAAAACCTCACTAATATTACCCCGCTTATTAACATTAGAATTAATGGATCTGGCAGCGGAAATTGCATGAATATTAAACCGACGATAAAGATCACGAATAAAATCACAATCTGAATTTGCTAACATTACCTTAACACCCCGTTTAGCTAATTCTGCAAATACATCTCTTAATTGTTGTTGCTGTTTTTCCCCAAATAAATATTTACTATAAGCTGTAAAATTACTGGTTTCACTCAGAGGTTGATAGGGAGGATCAAAAAAAACAAAATCATCACTGCTAGTAGCATAATTCAAAACTGTGGTAAAATCTGCGTTTTCAATGTCTGCTGTAGCAAGTGCTTTTGATGCAAGTCTTAAAACATCTTCCTGACAAATACCAGGATTTTTATATCTACCCAAAGGAACGTTAAATTTACCTTGAGAATTGACTCGATATAAACCATTAAAACAGGTTTTATTCAAATAAATAAACCTAGCTGCTTTCTGTAAATCTGTTCCTTCCCAATTAGAACGTATTTTATAATAATAATCTCCCTGATTTTTATGATGTTTTTCCTTGTGTTTTTGTAGACGTTCAATTAATTCGTCAACATGATCTCTAACACAGCAATAGGTCGTAATTAAATCAGTATTAATATCAGTTAAAACAGCTTGGGAAAATATGTTTTGTGCTTGGAGATGAAAAAAAACCGCCCCTCCACCTAAAAAGGGTTCATAATAATGCTGGTAATTTGTGGGAAAATATTTTTGATATTGAGAAATCAACCTACCTTTACCTCCCGCCCACTTTAAAAAAGGACGCGGGTAAGTTGTTTGAGAAACTTTACTAATCATATATATTTCTATATTTCTATTAAAATAAAAATTACTAATTACCAATTACCCATTACCAATTACCTATTACCAATTAGTTATTTTATATGAATTGAGCAATTTTCAACCCTATAGACTACAATTAAATTAAATAAGCACCTGAAAACAAACTATAGTTTATAACAAGGCAGTCTATATTCAAATGTTTGATGGATTTTGGGATAACGTATTTCGCTACCCCCGGTACTTGGTTACTATCGTCTTAGGTCTTTTGCTGAATACCTTTCAGCCATTGATGCCTTTTTTAAAACGCCCAGGTACTCTAATAGCAGTGCTTGGTTTATTAGTAGGAGGGTTCTTTTTCGTAACTTTGACTCTCCGGGCGATGCTGGGTTTGAGTACAATCTAAACTAAAACCTGAATAGGGTTTAAACATCAGGACAATTGCTGTAAGTTTTACAGCTATTATCCTGAATTTGCATCTATATCATATCGTAAAACCTCTGTGAGAAGGCGGAATTTATATGGCTACAAATCGCCGCGTTTCCCGCGTTGCTGAATTAATTAAACGGGAAGTTAGCCAAATGTTGCTCAACGGTATTAAAGATGACCGTGTGGGTACAGGAATGGTGAGTGTCACCGATGTAGATGTTTCCGGTGACTTGCAACACGCTAAAATTTTCGTCAGTATTTATGGGACCCAGGAAGCTAAAGCTGAAACAATGGAGGGTTTAAAATCAGCAACTGGTTATGTCCGTAGTGAACTAGGTGCTAGAGTAAGGCTGCGTCGTACTCCAGAAGTGATCTTTGTTGAGGATCGCTCTCTTGAACGTGGTACTAAAGTGCTGAGTTTATTAAACCAACTTCAGCAGGAGCGTCAAACAGAAAGCATTGCAGAAGATGAGGAAGATTTTTCCCAATAGTTAACTTAAATATCCAGATCCCCGACTTCTTTAAAAAATCGGGGTTCTATCATCTATTTTACGTTTAATTATAGCAGAAGGCAGGAGGCAGAAGGCAGAAGGCAGAAGGCAGAAGGCAGGAGGCAGGAGGCAGGAGGCAGAAGGCAGAAGGCAGAAGGCAGGAGGTGAAACATCCTTGCGGCTTGGGTTTTGCTTGTTCCGTTTGTACCTCATGGATGTGCAATCTGCTGTATGTTGATGTAATTAAAAATAAGAAACTTAAAAATACCTATTAAAAATACTTATTAAAAATACTTAATGGAATGATATGATGAGTTGTTGGTTAATTAAATTTTGTATCACTGATTACGAAGAGTCACAAATAGAAAGCAGCACAGTTTAAAAATGTTTAAAAAATGTTTAAAAAATGTTTAAAAAATTGTTAACAAATGCTGGCTATAAAATTTAGTGGTGTAACTTAGCCATTGTGATCAGATTTCAAATTTTTAGATGTTGGATTGGCAATAGCCTGATGGATCTAAATTTTGCAAATCTATTGGTCGCACCTGTATGGTATAATGTATAAAAAAGGACAAACTATAACCAATTTCCGGCACAAGATACCAGGTATATTTTTTGGTAAAAATCCATGACGGTGTAGCTAGAAAAGGCTTTACAAGGGCTAAAAGTGATTATTGGGAATCTCAATAATAATTTTTTAATACATAATATTAGAAAATACTAGATTAAATTGTAACCATAGGTATATAGATATTAAAGTGTAAACCTGTTAATAGTAGCTGCAAGGCATTACCAATCAGCCAAATTCTAAATGTTGGGATGCACAATTGGAAATGGAGTTAATATTAATGTTGTGCTTCCTTGACAAACTTAACATTTCTTTAGATAATTTATAGGTGTATAGCGTCAAAATGATAATAGTTCCGTATAGCAAACTACAAAACCTAGCCAAAGGTCTAAATTATTGCCATTTTCTTTCCTGATGAAAATTGGGAATACTATCTAAATGTAAATTTGTGAGTAAAAACAATGAGTGTGAATACGGTGCCTTCTATCAATTACTACTCTCTCGACGTAATCCAGGACGAAGCACGCCAACTGGTGCAGAAGGGAATGGTGAGCCGTCAACAGCCAATATATACACTCTGCCAATACATCCCTGCTAGAGAGTGGGTTTGTGTTGAATATGAATTGGAGAAGTGTGACTTTTTATTGCGCGATCGCATTGGGGATTTAATTGGTCGTGAAGAATGGGAAAACGACTAATTAGAATCAAAGGTTGGTTTTAAATCGGGTGTTGATTTTTGATGTGTGGATCTAACAGGAAATATTTCCCTGTCCATCATCTATTCTCAACTATGAACACAGAACAATTAAAGTCTGAATTTATACTACTTTTCCAGTGAGCGATATTGACGATGGACTGAGCCTCCCCATCGTGATTTTGAATAAGTAGTCATTATTTTATTTATACTTGTCCAGAGTTCATGACTTTGGGCAAGTATATTTTTTGTCAGGAGTCAGGAGATCAAGGAGTCAGGAGTCAGAAGGTAAATATTTCTCCCCAGTCACCAGTCACCAGTCACCAGTCACCAGTCACCAGTCACCAGTCACCAGTCACCAG
>NZ_JAQMTI010000068.1:0-33357 GCF_028329225.1 Sphaerospermopsis kisseleviana CS-549
GGTAAGAGGTAAGAGGTAAGAGGTAAGAGGTAAGAGGTAAGAGGTAAGAGGTAAGAGGTAAGAGGTAAGAGGTAAGAGGTAAGAGGTAAGAGGTAAGAGGTAAAAGTAAATTAATTTTACCCAATCACCAATCACCAATCACCAATCACCAATCACCTGTCGATAGATAGCATCAGCAACTAGGGAGACATCACGCATTTCGGCAACATCATGAACTCGGAGGATATCAGCACCATTAAAAATGGCAGCACAACAGGCCGCTGCTGTTCCCCAAACTCTGGCTTTTGGTTCTGGTTGATTTAAAATTTTGCCAATAAAACTTTTGCGGGATGCTCCCACTAATATGGGACACTTTAGGGTTTTGAATGTTGGCAAACTGCGAATAATTTCTAAATTCTGATCATAATTTTTGGCAAAACCAATACCCGGATCAATAATTATTTTTTCCTGTTGAATACCCGCTGTAATTGCGGCTTTTATTTGTTGAGATAAAAAACTATAAATTTCTCCCATCAAATCTTGATAATCTGTATGTTGTTGCATGGTTTGGGGAGTTCCCCGAATGTGCATTAACATGATTGGTACATCTAACTTGGCTACTGTTGGCAACATTTCTGGATCATAAGTACCACCAGAAATATCATTAACAATATCTGCCCCAGCTTCTACAGCAGCTTGAGCTACTTCTGCTCTAGTTGTGTCTACAGAAATAGGAATAGTAATTTTTGGTCTAATGACTTGCAAAACCGACAGCACCCGATCAAGTTCTTCTGTGAGGGTGATTTGTTCTGCTCCTGGTCTGGTTGATTGACCACCGATATCAATAATATCAGCACCAGCGTCTACCATTGTTTGCGCTTGAGCTAAAGCGGCTGAAGTTGTGTTAAATAGACCACCATCACTAAAACTGTCTGGGGTGACATTTAAAATTCCCATTAAATAGGTCCGTTGTCCCCAAGTAAAACAACGTTCTCTAATAATTAATTGATTTGACATACAGGAGTCAGGAGTCAAGAGTCAAGAGTCAAGAGTCAAGAGTCAGGAGTCAGGAGGCAGGAGGCAGGAGGCATTGGAAAATGAATCAACTTTTGCCTTTTGCCTTTTGCCTTTTGCCTTGGTTATTGATAATTGACAATTCTGGCAAAACTATCAGCTTCTAAACTTGCACCGCCGACGAGAGCGCCGTCAATTTCTGGTTGTGCCATGATTTCATCAATATTATTGGGCTTGACTGAGCCACCATATTGAATTGATACGTGAGGATTCGTCAGTTGATCACGAATTAAACCAATGACTCGATTTGCTTCTGTGGCTTCACAGGTGTCACCGGTACCAATCGCCCAAATTGGTTCATAAGCAATAATCAAGTTAGTTTGATCAACATCTACTAAGTCTTTTTCTAACTGGGTGCTAATCAGTTTTTCGGTTTCCCCTGCGTCTCGTTGCTGTTTGGTTTCACCAACACAGAGAATGGGTGTCAGTCCGTATTTTTGCGCTGCTTTGAGGCGCAGATTCACTGTTTCCTCTGTTTCGCCAAAATATTGTCGTCTTTCGCTGTGTCCAATGATGACATAGCGCACACCGATTTCTGTGAGCATGGGAGCAGCAATTTCACCCGTGTAGGCTCCATTTTCTTCCCAGTGAACGTTTTGTGCGCCCAAGTTTACACGGCTACCGTGTAAATATTTGGACATTACACTTAAATCTGTGAAGGGAGGACACAATATTACCTCTCTTTCTGAGGGTGTTTCCTCCAGGTGAGGCAGAAATCCGCTTAGGAAATTTTCTGATTCTGCCTGGGTTTTGAACATTTTCCAGTTGCCGGCAATAACTATTTTTCGCACAGGTGATTTTGTCAAGATGCTAACGCTACTAGATCAATTTTTAACTGTACTACTTTTTCGGACATTCCTTGTCTATCAGGAGAGGAAAGTGCTAGTGTTTCGCCCAAAGGCGTAATCGCTATAAGAGGATGTTTTAAAAGTCCCTGAGAGTGTATCAAATATTTTTTACCCCTCCCTAACCCTCCCTAACCCTCCCCTGAAGGGGAGGGAACTGGATTTTCTTGTTTCCCCCCTTGATAATGGGGGATTAAGGGGGGTAAAAATATGATTAAAATCACGGGATACCACTGTTCAAACATCCTCTCACACAAAAATCCTCTAAACTTTCTTCATTACCTGAAAAGCTGAAATATAAGAAATATTAATCCTTCCTCCATAAAGCTGATCAATCTTTTGTTTTAACCCCGTAAATAAACCATCTCTGATTCCAACTTCTAATTTTAAATAAGGTGAAAGCGTACCTAACAATAATAAATAATCATCAACATGATAAGTTACTTCACAGATTACATGACCAGAAACTAAGTTTGTGAATTTTCCTGAATCAATGGCTTTTTCTCCAAAGGATTTAACTATTTTTTCTTGATCTGTTACATCTTCATATCTGGCTGAGTATGGAGCATAAATTTTATAAATTTCATGCAAATTTTGGTATACTTCATAATCAGGTTGGGGTGTCATGTTCCACAACAAAATTAAAGCCCCATCATCTCTTAAAGCAGCAGCGGCTTTTTCATAAGCTGTTTCTGGGTTCATCCAATGAAAAGAAGTCGCTGCTAAAACAGCATGAAATTTTCCTGGTGTTAATTTCCATTCTTCAAATGTCGTCTGTTGAATTTCTACATTGGGATATGCTGCACAGTTTTTTCTGGCAAATTTACAAGCTGCTTGACTGGGATCTAAACAAACCATTGAAAATCCTAATTTCGCAAAAGATACAGTTGCATTTCCAGGACCACATCCTAGTTCCAAAATTCTCCTTTTAGGGGTAAGTTTAGCTATTTTTATAGCTCGGTTAATTATTTCTTTGGGATAACGTGGTCTTACCTTGTCATAAGCTGCTGCTACAGGAGAATACCAGTTTTTTCTCAGTTCTAAGTCTTGGGGATATAAATTTTTGACTTGTGCTAATTCTTTCATGATCTATGTTATAATAATGGCTATTTGAAAAATTAAGTAGTCGTGCTAAGTATAGTGCAATTATTTTAAGAGCAATTACACAAATTAAAAATAAATATATTCTATATTCATTATTCATTCAAAAAATGCTGCCTCCCGCAACTACTCTCACTTAGGCTGAACTGAAAACTGCTATTGTTCAAACCAATGACTCGAAAACTCTAATTCATTCTGTATTCTGTATTCTGAATCATTGCCCAAAATCCCAAATCCCAAATCTAAAATCTAAAATCTAAAATCTAAAATCTAAAATCTAAAATCCCATGACATCGACATTACCTCAACCTGAAAACAGTAATACACCCAACTGGGAAGAAGAACTAGATAGCGCCATTTTCACCTTTAAAGATATTCAAGCAGAACTTAACTATACACAAGCAAAAACAGCACTGAGAAATTTAGTCAACAATCTTGATCTTACCACCCAAGAAAAATCTGGATTAGAAGCGGAAATTTCCGACTTAGAAACCATGCTGGGCAAACTAGAAAGTATGGTAGTGCAAATAGCAGCTTTTGGCATGGTAGGAAGGGGTAAATCTTCCCTACTTAATGCTTTGGTAGGCCAGCAGGTATTTGAAACAGGACCTTTACACGGTGTTACCCGTACAGAACAAAAGGTAAATTGGAGTATCAGTGAAGAAGCTATTGGTACATTAAAAGCCACCTTTCCCTCAACTGGACAATCTCAGGTAGAATTAGTTGACACACCGGGTTTAGATGAAGTAGATGGAGAAACCCGCGCTGCATTAGCTCAACAGGTAGCAAAACAAGCTGATTTAATTCTGTTTGTGATTTCTGGTGATCTGACCAAAATTGAACAGATGGCGCTTTCTCAGTTGCGAGAAGTAGGTAAACCGATGATTTTGGTGTTTAACAAAGTAGATCAATATCCAGAAACAGACCGGATCGCTATTTACGAAAAAATCCGCGATGATAGAGTACGAGAGTTGCTATCACCTGATGAAATAGTCATGTCTGCGGCTTCACCTTTAGTTAAAACTGCCGTAGTTCGTGCTGATGGTAGTAGAGGTATACAGTTACGTCAAGGTCAAGCACAAGTAGATCAACTAAAACTCAAGATTTTAGAGATTTTGCAACGGGAAGGTAAAGCGTTAGTTGCGCTCAACACCATGCTTTATGCTGACACAGTAAATGAGCAAGTTATCCAGCGAAAATTAGAAATTCGGGAACAGAACGCTAATGATTTAATTTGGAAAGCGGTGATGACTAAAGCATTAGCGATCGCCCTTAATCCCGTGACTGTAGTTGATATCCTCAGCAGTATCGTTATTGATATTGCTTTGATTTTAGGTTTATCTAAACTCTATGGCATCCAAATGACAGAAAAGGGAGCGGTACAACTACTGCAAAAAATCGCCCTGAGTATGGGCGGAATAGGCGCTAGTGAACTACTAGCAAATTTAGGTTTAAGTGGTTTAAAAACCTTACTGGGTATCTCTGCATCAGCCACAGCGGGAGTTGCCCTTGGACCTTATTTATCCGTAGCTGTAACACAAGCAGGTGTAGCGGGAGTATCATCCTATGGTATTGGCCAAGTCACCAAAGCGTATTTAGCCAACGGCGCAACCTGGGGACCCGAAGGACCAAAAGCCGTAGTTAGTAAAATTTTATCCAGCTTAGATGAAACATCAATTTTAAACCGCATTAAAGATGAGTTATTGATAAAAATTAGAAGAAAGTGAAAGTTTTGAGGACTCAGGAGTCGTAGGGGCGAAGCATTCGGGCGACTAATTATCAATTGTATGAAAAGGTTATTTTCCGAATGCTAATGCTTCCAGCACGCTTCGCGAACGCCCGTACAAGAGTCAGGAGGAAAGACAAATAACCCAATTACCCATTACCCATTACCAATTACCAATTACCCATTACCAATCACCAATCACCAATCACCAATTACCAATCACCAATCACCAATCACCTAATTATAATGAAATTTATCGGTATTGATTTAGGCTGGCAATCTCAACCAAGTGGTTTATGTTGTTTAGAATTAAAAGATGAAAAACTGCAACTTTTGGATTTAGATCGCCAGGAAGCCATTGCAGACATCTTGACTTGGATTGATCAGATCATCAAACCAGAAGAACCAGGTATAATTGCTGTAGATGCACCCACATTAATACCAAATTCTACAGGTAGTCGCTTACCAGATAAACTCAGTCATAAATACTTTGGTAAATATCATGCGGGATGCTACCCAGCAAATCAAAACCTAGCTTTTGCAGAACGCACAATTAACTTTGGTTTAGAATTAGAATCACGGGGATTTATACACGCTGCAAAAATTGAACCACAAAAACCAGGCAGATATCAAATAGAAGTATTTCCCCATCCAGCAATAGTTAATTTATTTAGATTAGAAAAAATCTTAAAATATAAAAAAGGAAAAATCCACGAACGCCGGTTAGAACTGCTCAAGTTATATAATTACATTGTTGAGATTCTTCCTGTTATTTCTCCTCCTTTATCTTCTCCATGTATCTGTAGTTCCTTTCCTTCAGAAATACCCAACACAGGAAAACAACTCAAAGAAACCGAAGATAAATTAGATAGTTTAATTTGTGCTTATGTTAGTGCTTATTGGTGGTTTTGGGGAACAGAAAAAAACCTAGTCTTAGGAGATGAAAGTACAGGTTATATAGTTGTACCGGAGAAAATTGGTAAGCTGTTGTACATTTAATTTGTATAAGTGGAACAGGCATCTTGCCTGTTAAACAAGAGTTATAGCGATTGTTTATTTTCGTTTACTAATCCATATTCCTAACATAGCAATCAGAGTACATCCAAGAGTAGCAACAACACTTAAAAATAAAGAAGCATAAAATGGATGGGGTGGACTGTTGGGAGAAATAAAAGCGACAGGTTGATTAATTTTATCAATGTGTTGAACTACTACACCGGAAACTATTGCACCACCACCAAAACCGATTCCTAATATTTGTACTGTTGTTTCTAAGGATCTATCTCTTTCTGTTTGTTCTATTTCCACTATACCACGAATGGAGTTAATAGCTTGATCTAATAACTGTGAACCATGTTGAAAATAGCCTAAATCCCCTTGAATTTGTCGTTTAAAAGTGACACAATTCCTATTTAGGAAATTTTCTAAAAATTCAACACTTTCACCGTTTAATGTCTGTTTTATTTGGTCTAATTTATAGCTGTAATTATCTGCATTGATAGCAATTGTATTTTGTTTATCTTCCAAATTCAATAATAAGCGGGTATATTCTAATGATAGTTTAGGAAATGCTTTTAACTGTTTTTGTAATGACTTTAAATACTTTCTAGTCAGTCGTTGAGTATTTTCTGGTTCAGGAATATTATCAACTTCTGATTCTATTTTGCGGTAATTTTCGTCTAATTTTTGATATATAATTCGACTATCTTTATAAGATTTGACGACCTTATGATGATAGAAGCATAAATCTAATAATTCTGCATAACATTGATTGAATAGTTTATCAGTTTTATCCTCAGTAAATAACCAAATTAAAACTTGCTGATATTGACTAGATTGATTCGGTAAACCATATTCAAAAATAGGACTACCAAATAATTTACCTTGACGATAAAAAGGAGGAACTAGATTTTGATTTTGATTTGAAAAAACTTGCTGTAAACATTCATCAGCTATTTGTTGTAAAAATTCATCAGCTATTTGTTGACTATGCTGTTTATCCTTAGCATTTTTTAGGCAAGCTGTAATTAATAGAGTTTGACCTAAAAACAAAGGATGTTCTGGTAAAACTAGGCAATTTTTAGGGTTTAAATATTGGAGAAAATCAGTTTCTACATCTTCAGTACGTTGATTATTTTCTTGTTCAGGACGACGTAAATTTAACCATAAACCGTAACTATCAGAAATACGACAAGGATATGTAAACCCTTTCAATAAAACATCTTGCTGAGAATTTGGGTTAATATTTCCCTCAAAATAGACAGCTACTTCTTGTGCATCTTTAAGAATATCTACCTTAGTAAATTCTGGTTGTTTTTTAACATCAATCCGTTTACTCAGTTGTAAATCTTGCTGTAAAACTTCTTTAACAATAGTGTCTCCACGTTCCCAGATAAAGTTTACATCATTGCTAATGGTATCAGGATCAAGATTTGAGCCTTTGTAAAGTTGAAAAGCAAAGAGGTGAATATTCGGTGCATATATTTTCATATTTTAGTAATGATTTGGTTATGAGTTTTTGCTTTGTGTCTTTTTCTCTTGGAGTTTTTTTAGTTCATCTTGTAAGACTCGGTAGCGATTTTCTACGGTGTTTTCTTGATTTTCTGGTTTGGTTTTACCGACTTTTTCAATTTCCCTTTCTGCTAATAAAACTGCATCTCTCACATCTTCATAGTCAAGATACCATTGACGGATAGCTTCTGCGACTCTTTCCGGGGGTTGAGTTTCTATTTCCGCAATGGTTGTTTGTAATTGAGGGATAGCAGCTACAGCAGCATCAGAGAAAACATAATCTTGGGTTCTCACGACTTCGGTAAATGCTTGGATGATTTGATTTGCTTCCATAATTTTCAATTGGTTGTTTTGCGTTTGTTGGTTGTCGTTTGATATTATATGTGATTTTGGTTGTAGGTTGGGTTAAGCGACAGCGCAACCCAACAAAATATTATCAATGTTGGTAGGACTTACGCACGAAGTAATCAAAAACCTGATTCTTTCGTAGGGGTAATTCATGAATTACCCGTACTTTCCTGATGTTTTGCGTAAGTCCTGGTTGGGTTTCCTTACGTCAACCCAACCTACAGATGAGATTTTACAGGAGAAACAGCACAAAAACCAGCCCAAAATTCTGGTTTATTAAATGGTTTCTGTTCTGGTTTATATTGCCTGGATAATACATCTATAATCTGCTGTTTTTGTTCCTGGTTCATATCAGTTTTATTATTCAACCAATCAATGATTTGTGTTTGGGTGGCTTTACGTAACCATTGCTGGGCGTTGTTTAATGCTAGAGTTATATCATGGGGATTTTGGCTGATGTTTTCATAGAGTTTAATCATTAATAAGGAAGTATGAAAATCATTCACAGACCATAAACTACTTACAACATTCACAGCACCAGCTTTAATAAAACCACTGGATAAACCTATATATTCATCGCTGTTATTACTAAAATCAATTACTCCAGTTTCACAAGCAGAAAGACAGACAAGATAACATTGAGAAAGTTCTAATTCTAAGATTTCTTCTAAAGTTAAACATTTTTCTAAATCAATGGCTTTTTCTGCATCTACTCGCACATAACGAGATGAGGAAGTTTCTGTTAACTCAGGTTGAACTTCTGAGTTGGCAAATTGCAAAGCTGATTTTAATGGTGATATGAAATCGAAACGAGCATGACAAGAAAAATGTAACCATTGAGAATCAGTTAATAATGTTAAATCTTTCTTGAAAGCGGCTTTGCTTGCTTGTTCATGTTTGAGGATTTTATGGGAATTGAAGTTATTAGCGATGGTTTCTACTTCGATATCGGTAAACTTTAAATCTTTGGTAGGGTTTTGAATGGCAAACAAATTATTTAATCTTGTTTGTTCATCTGGTAGTAAAGATTGATCAAAATTGGTGAAATTTTGGTTAATAGTTACGGGATTGTTTTCAACTTTAATTTGAGCTAAATTCAATAATTGACAACTAGGTGCATAGCTGACACCAGCAGGATATTTATCAATTAAATATTCTCCTGCTGATAAAGGAATGGCGTGGAAAGGTAAGAGGTGTAAATAGCGATGGGGAATAATAATGATTTTTTGAATATCGTGCGGTACTTGGGCAATAATTTGATTAAGTTGCAGAATTTCTGCTAGTTTAGTGAGTTGATTATTTAACTCATTACGCCATCTATTTCTGTCTTCAGAATAAAGGGTAAGGTATTCATAATAAATTAAATATATCAATTGGGTTAAATCTGCTTCTGTAGATTGCCAAATTATTGGTTTATCGTTATTACGAGTAATGATGAAAGCGCGGAAACAATCATTAAAAATGTAAAATTGAATAATTGCGGTTTTGTCATCTAACAGATTTTGAATTTCTGGATATTGAATTGGGGTAGAACCTATATTTGCTTTTATTAAAAATTCCTCTTGCTTACGCAAATTTTTTAATTTAGCTAAACTTATATTATTTATTTTTTTTAAAGCTTTGTCCTTTAAATCTGACTTTTCTTCCTTTATAGCCTTTAATATTGTTATATGAATATTTTCTATTAAAATTCTATTTTTACTTGATTCAATGTATTCAATTGCCAATGTAGACTCATCTAAAGCAAGACAAATATGTATAATCTCAGAATAAATTAGGTGTTTTTGATTACTAGAATTTAACAATTGCAAATTATTTATAACTTCTTCTAAAAAAAGATAAGCTAAAATTAATCTTCCAGATTTGCGATATGCAATACTAATAAGATATGCTGTTTCAACATAATATACAGGAAAATCATCGCGGGTATAAACTTCTAAAGCCGCAGTATAAGCAGCGATCGCATTTTCTAAATTCTGGGCTTTATCTCCCCTGATTCTGTCAAAGTAGGCAGCCCCTAGATTATTTTGCGTCATTGCCCAATCTACAGGAAAATCATGGCGGGTTCTCACTTCTAAAGCCGCAGTAAAAGCTTTGATCGCATTTTCTAAATTCTGGGCTTTATCTCCCCTGATTCTGTCACGGTAGGCATTCCCTAGATTATTTTGCGTCATTGCCCAATTTACAGGAAAATCATCGCGGGTATAAACTTCTAAAGCCGCAGTATAAGCAGCGATCGCATTTTCTAAATTCTGGGCTTTATCTCCCCTAATTCTGTTAGAGTAAGCAGCAGCTAGATTATTTTGCGTGGTTGCCCAATCTACAGGAAAATCATCGCGGGTTCTCACTTCTAAAGCCGCAGTAAAAGCAGCGATCGCATTTTCTAAATTCTGGGCTTTATCTCCCCTAATTCTGTCACCGTAGGCATTCCCTAGATTATTTTGCGTGGTTGCCCAATTTACAGGAAAATCATCGCGGGTATAAACTTCTAAAGCCGCAGTAAAAGCAGCGATCGCATTTTCTAAATTCTGGGCTTTATCTCCCCTGATTCTGTCACCGTAGGCATTCCCTAGATTATTTTGCGTGGTTGCCCAATCTACAGGAAAATCATCGCGGGTTCTCACTTCTAAAGCCGCAGTATAAGCAGCGATCGCATTTTCTAAATTCTGGGCTTTATCTCCCCTGATTCTGTCACCGTAGGCATTCCCTAGATTATTTTGCGTCATTGCCCAATTTACAGGAAAATCATCGCGGGTATAAACTTCTAAAGCCGCGATCGCATTTTCTAAATTCTGGGCTTTATCTCCCCTGATTCTGTTAACGTAGGCATTCCCTAGATTATTTTGCGTGGTTGCCCAATATTCTGGGAAAGTTTGACGGGTGAAAACTGTAAAAGCTATTTCATAACCAGCGATAGCAATTTCCATATTATTGGCTTTGTTGCCTAAAGGAAATTGTTGAATTAGATTACCTAACTCAACTATCACAGCAGCTAAAAATTGTGCTGTTTCTGGTTCTGCTTCCGCTATTGTTGTGGTTGCCCAAGCCTGTAATAAGTTAGCAAAGGTAAGATTGAGTTTATCTGTATTGGCTGCCAGCAAGGGGTAAACTACCTGGGGGTTGCCTTCACTTTCTGCCGTTGCTTGTAATACTTCTAATAAAAATAGTAAATAAGTTTCTATATCTGCTTCACTAACCGGGGTTTCTGCTTCTGGAGTATATTCCTCTAGGGGTATATCTAAAGCTTGATTTAGTTGAGATTCTATAAACATCAGCTTATTAGCACGATTCTCCTGTCCTTCTTGGGTGGACATTTGTGCTACCCCTACCTTAAGCAATTGTAAAAAGTCAGCATCTAATAATTCGCTGTTAGCTTGTAATATTGCCGACTCTTCCCCATCTGCACAACTTAGCAGTTGTTGAATTAGCTGATAATATGCCTGTAGACGCTGTTTATCCATATATTAAAGCTGGGGTGGGGTAGCATTTAATTATCCTTCAATAGCATTTTCCCCCATTTCGGATCATTTTATGCTGAAAATCCTCAAATCCTGGAAATTCTGATTCTGACAAAAAATTACATCCTGAAAATCCTCAAATCCTGGATATCCTGATTCAGACAAAAAATCACATCCTGAAAATCCTCAAATCCTGAAAATCCTCACATCCTGGAAATCCTGATTCTGACAATCACATTCTGGAAATCCTCACATCCTGGAAATCCTGATTCTGACAATCACATCCTGAAAATCCTCAAATCCTGGAAATCCTGATTCTGACAAAAAATCACATCCTGAAAATCCTCAAATCCTGAAAATCCTCAAATCCTGGACATCCTGATTCAGACAAAAAATCACATCCTGAAAATCCTCACATCCTGGAAATCCTGATTCTGACAATTGATACTTTATAATTAATCTAAATGTAACTTTTTCATTTACCAAAGAGGAATAAACAATGAAAGGATGGGAAACTTTAGATGCCATAGAAAGACAACCTGATAAATTAAGTGGTGCATGGGTATTTCGAGGAACAAGAGTTCCGGTTGCTGCATTATTTGAAAATTTGCGTGATGGTGCAACTGTAGATGAATTTTTGCAATGGTTTCCACCTGTGCAAAGATCACAAGTTGAAGCTGTACTTAATTATGAGCTTGAAAAACTAGCTGCTTAGATATAAATAGAGATAAAAATTCTTTTTGTTCAGTGAACTCCTGTACCATTACGGAAATATTTAACAGACCATTCTGTAACGACAGCTTATGAAGAAGGATGGTCTAATTTATCAAATGGAGATTTATTAAAGGCTGCTGAAAATAAAGGATATCAAATACTTGTTACAACAGATCAGAATTTGCGTTATCAACAGAATTTAAGTGAACGTCAAATTGCAATTGTGGTTTTACTGTCAACTTCATGGCCAAAAATTAGAACAGAAGTTGATAAAGTTTGTTCTGTCATCAATGCAACTAACTTGGGTGATTATCAAGAAATTTCTATCATCTAGTGTAATTTACTATTTAACAATCACATCCTGAAAATCCTTAAATCCTGGAAATCCTGATTTTGACAAAAAATCACATCCTGAAAATCCTTAAATCCTGGAAATCCTGATTCTGACAAAAAATCACATCCTGAAAATCCTCCTACCTCCTGCCTTCGTTAAAAGATTTTAGATTTTAGACTGTAGAAAAACAATCCAAAATCCAAAATCTAAAATTACCCTATTCTGCCCAAGCGATTAACCTGGGTTCATAAGGATTAGAAAGGTATTGGTTTTGTGGTAAAACCCGCAAAGACAAACCTTGCAAACCAGAAGAGGTATAAGTGATATCAGCAATATAGACACTTAAACCTTGGTCATCTTGTCCTTGGTAATCCATAACTACAGGAACAGCATTGACAATATTGCCGTTAGCGTCAATAGCACCTTGGTATAATTCTACCTGCACATCTTCATTTGTTAAAGTTGCTAAATCAACCTTAGCTTTTACAGCCACAGTTTGATTAACTTCAATTTCTGAAGCTGCTCCGACATCAATATCTTTGATTTTGATGTTAAACCAATGTTCACCAAGTTTTGCTTTCCAAGCTGCTAATTCTTTCGCTGGGGCGTAATTATTAGCGGTGAGGGTATGATAGCGATCGCTGGCAGGAAAATAAGCTCTTACTGCATATTCTCGCACCATCCGCGCTGTATTAAAGAACGGACAATTTAACCGAATAGCATCTTTCATTTTTGCTACCCAGGCACGGGGTAAACCATCCCCATCACGCTGATCATAGAATAAGGGTACAACTTCTTTTTCTAACAACTCATAAAGAGCATTAGCTTCTATTTCATCTTGATAGTTGGGATCTTCGTAATTTTCCCCATGTCCGATCGCCCAACCAGTACGCACATAATCAGCTTCATCCCACCAACCATCAAGTACACTTAAATTAGGTAGTCCGTTCATTGCTGCTTTCATGCCGCTAGTACCAGAAGCTTCACGGGGGCGGCGTGGTGTATTTAACCACACATCACAACCAGCTACCATCAACCGAGCAATGTGAATATCGTAGTTAGGAACAAACACCACTTGTTTTTCCAGATGGTTTTCGCGGATAAAGTGATTGATATCGCGGATCAGTTCTTTCCCCGGAATATCTTTAGGATGTGCTTTGCCCGCAATGACAAACTGTACCTTGCTGTGTTTATGTCCTGATAAAATCTTCTTGATCCTGTCTAAATCACGCATCCAGAGCGTAGCGCGTTTATAGGTAGCAAAACGACGAGCAAAACCAATGGTTAAGACATTGGGATCAAGGACTTCTTGAGCTTGGGCAATATCAGAAGCTGAAGCACCGCGATCGCGTAAATGCTTAACCAAATGATCCCGCACATACAAAATCATATCCAGGCGACAGCGTTCATGATTACGCCATAACTCCTCATCTGGGATCGCGTCCATCCGTTCCCATAACTGATTATCTGGTGGTACTGATGACCAGTTTGGACCTAGATAGCGATCGTACAACTCCTGAGTTGATTTAGCCACACAACTGCGAGCGTGAACACCATTAGTAATAGCAGTGATTGGCACTTCATCAACGGGGACTTTCTTCCATAAACCTTGGAACATTTGCCGAGATACCACACCGTGCAACTGTGCCACACCATTGGAAAATGTCGCCATTTTCAAAGCTAACACCGCCATACTAAAAGGCGCGGATAAATCACCAGTATTTTCCCGTCCCAAACCTAAAAACTGTTCTTTGGGCAAACCAAAGATATCTGCATAATATCCCAGATAATACAAAACTTTATCGGGAGCAAACAAATCAATACCAGCGGGTACAGGGGTATGGGTAGTAAAGATATTACTGGAAGCTACCACTTGTCTAGCTTGAGAATAACTCAAACCGTCTTCCTGGATTAACATCCGAATGCGTTCTAAAGCTGAGAAAGCCGCATGACCTTCATTCTTATGGTAAGCTGTCACCTTGTAACCCAAGGCTTTTAACATCCGCACACCACCGATCCCCAGCATCATTTCCTGGTGGATACGCATATCAATGTCACCACCATATAACTGATCGGTGATGTCATGATCATAAGCTTTGTTAGGTTCAATATTGGTATCCAGCATATACAGGGGAACTGTTCCCACCTGCACACGCCATACCCTAGCGTATACCTTGCGTCCTGGATAATCTACCTCAATCCTTAGCTCTGAGCCATCGGGATTGCGTTCTAAGTGCAAAGGCATATTATAAAAATCGTTGATGGGGTAGCGTTCTTGTTGCCAACCATCAGCATTAAGATATTGGGCAAAATAACCTTGTTGGTAGAGTAAACCCACACCAACCAAAGGTAATCCCAAATCACTAGCAGATTTGAGGTGATCTCCCGCCAAAACACCCAAACCGCCAGAATAGATCGGCAAACAATCTACCAGTCCAAACTCAGCGGAAAAATAAGCGTAACATTCCTTTTGGGTTGATCCGCGTTGTTTGTTATACCAAGTGCGCTCTTGCAAATAATCTTCTAGTTGTCGAGCAGCACGATCCATTTGTGCTAGGAAACCTTCATCTTCGACAACTTCCAATAATCGCCCTTGACTGATAGTACCTAGCATCAAAACTGGGTTATGTCGGCTTGATTCCCACAAATCTGGGTCTAATCGACGAAATAAGTCTTTGCTCTCAACATTCCAATCAAAATGTAGATTGTATGCTAGTTTTCGCAGTGGTTCTAGTCGCTGCGGTAGTGAAGGAGAAACGTTAAATGTGCGAATTGGCTGCATAGTATGGCAAAAGTTCTAATTCTGTTATGGTTATTGTTTACTGTTATTGTTTACTGTTTTTACTGGGTGTTGCCAATTCTTTATACTATGTTTGTGAATTTCTGATGACTTTGTTAAGCATTGAGAATTATTGTCTCATACTTTGCTAGAGTTTACACCAAACAACGTTCTTGGTCTATAGGTTTCCATTCCTGAATTTCCTATTGGCATCAAATTCAGTTTCTCATTGTTACTTGTATAGTATCAGGCAAGAGGCAACAGGCAAACGGCAGTAGTGAAACCCTGAATATTATTAGGTTTCAGTGATCAATCACCGATTTTGGCAACAAAAATTATAGTTATCATTAAATTTACTAACACTTTAGCCCAAAAATACTAACCACCACATCAACCAACCGGATAATTTTTAATTATTTCTTAATATTTTTAGCAGTAAAGTAACCTACCACAAAAATTTGTAAAAAAATTTGTAATTTGTGTAATTTATGGTTTATTTGCACATAAATCCCTAAAATTTGTCTAATTCAACAGAGAATAAACAAATTTTCTCCACCAAATTCTTCCCAAGAGTGAACCACTGCGACTACACCCAGCTTTGTAAAATGAATAATATTTTATTAATATTTATTAATATTTTATTAATATTTATTAATATTTTATTAATATTCTGCTCAGGAAAAAATGAATCAGGTGATCATTGATATACCTATGTACCGATAGAAGGCTGATCTTGGGGATTATGTGGCATAGTTAAGGCTATTGCAGCCGCAAAAGCCATTTCAGCAGCTATTTTATAAGCCAGTTTGATGTTTGGGGAAGCATCCTTATCTTTGGAAGCTATGTCAGAGTAATTTTTTTTACGAAGTGACTCTTGGTTAACTGCACCCGCCACAATAGAACGTTGTAAAATAATCAATGCATCTAGGTCTTCTGAGTCATAATTTGTTTGCAGAAGTTTATGGATCTGATGTTTTGCTGTAGCACTCAAATAGCCAGTAGTTAAAGCTTGCTGCACAATTTCTTTAATTGTAATCATGATTTAACCGTAGGTGTTACTTAAAAGGGATATTTTACTCTGTAAGTGGATTTTTGTCCTGTGCATGGTGCAAAAAAGTGATTTAGGGAAGGTAACAGGGAAAAGAAAACGGGTAAGAAGCAATCAAGGTGTACCTTGCGATCGCCAAAATCAAATAAAAGTCCTATATCAGCAGTCAGCCTTGGAGAAATCCTAGTTGATGATCAATTAATAGTAGTGAGTAAGACTACAAAAAGCCAGCTATCAAACATGAAATCTGAGTCATAAAATACTATTTATAGCAGTATAAAAATGTGCAATATCACAATTTTTACAGATACAAATCATAGAGAATAAACGGATTTTTTGTTTAAAGTTGTTCATTAAAAATAAATTATGTTATTGTGAAGATCAATTGTCATTCAAAATCGCTAATGTTATTAAAAGCGTGATTTTCCTAGCCTATAAGTCCTTTGTGTGCAGCATGATTAGAGCATTATACTCTACAAATTCATTACCAGAAAGCCGTCACAGCAATCGGGGAAGTGCTTACTTGTTTGCACCGATGGTCAACTTCAATATCATGGCAGACGTGGGAGATACTCCACCATAAACTTTTATAAAAAAATACTAATTTATTGTCTTTATTGTCAAAATTCAGGATTCAGAAAAATTTTACAATTCAGAATTGACAGATTCAAGATTTTGTCAAACATTTGCAGTATCATCCTTGAAGTCCTGTGTATTATGTATGCTGTATTCTGTATTCTGTATTCTGTATTCTGTATTCTGTATCCTGAATCATTACAATAATTGCTCATTCAAGAAAAAGTAAGTATTCAGCTATCAGCAATCAGCAGTCAGCTAAAACTGCTTTTCAGACTAATTTTACAGAATTTTTAGAGCAGACTGATACCAAAATCAATTGCTAATTCTTCGCTAAAAATGCTCATAAATTCCAGATCATAACTGATTACTGATTACTGATTACTGATTACTAAATACTCGGAATAAAAATTACATTGTCTGTTAAGCAACAAGACAATATTTTCCTGTCACACAAAACTTATGTGAGATATTTGTAGCCATGATTAACCAATTATATTCTGACAAATTACAGCGACTACCAGGACTTTTATTAACCACCTTATTAGGTGATATTCCGTCAATTCTTTTGGGTCCACAACTGAGAAGGTTGGTATATCGCCGTCTTTTTGCAGCTATGGGTAAGAGGGTGTACATTCAGCATGGTGCAGAATTTCTCTCTACCACCTCTATTGAAATTGGTAATGGAGTACACATCTTTAAAAATGTGCGTTTAGATGCCAAAGGACACCCAAACAATAAAATTTATTTAGGAAATGGAGTAGCAATTGAGCGTAACGTAGATATAGGCTGTTTGGAAAATACTTGTATACACATAGAGGAAGATACATTCATTGGACCAAATGTCTGTATTGCTGGACCTGGAAATATTACGATTGGTAAGCAATGTATGATCGCATCTCAATCTGGTATATATGCAAATAATCACAATTTTACAGATACATTATTGCCAATGCAAAAACAGGGCGTTACCCGTCAGGGAATTGTGATTGAGGATGATTGTTGGCTAGGACATGGAGTTACTGTATTAGATGGTGTAACTATTGGCAAGGGTAGCGTAATTGGTGCAGGAGCAGTAGTCACTAAAGATATTCCTCCCTATTCCGTCGCTGTTGGTATACCTGCAAAAGTGATTAAAAGCCGGACAGCTAAAGAAATGGTGCAGTATTCTTAAATTTAGGGTGTAGAGAGGTAGGGAATAGGGAATAGGGAATAGGGAATAGGGAATAGAAAATTATTTCTTCAGCCCCCTGCCTAGAAACATACCTCCAAAAAAGAACCAGATGTGAGTAAGATAGAGATTGCTGAAAAGTTTTTTGTCTTACCCCTGGGAGATAATTCTATGGTGACTTTAAAAATCGCTGTTTATATTGTTGTTGCCTTCTTCATAGGAATTTTTGTGTTTGGATTTTTGTCAAATGACCCTGCTCGCAACCCTGGCCGTCGGGATTTAGAATAGGAACACAACAAATCATCTGTTATCAACTGCAACTGCTGGAAGGTGGAAGACACTCAATGCCTAAACACTGGCACAAATCTGGAAAATGATACTGTGTCGTCCTTTTGGCGGCTTGCTACAAGTCAGCAGAAGGCAAAAGTCGGAAGGCCAAGTGTAAATCATCCTTCCGGCTAAATATTTGGTTTTTCATATCTGGCTTGTTGTTAGCTCGATTTTCCACAAGATATGCTTCATCCAGTTTTGCTACCTGACTCACCTCCTGTTCAAGAATACATCCAACCTGGCCATCTTCTCGCTTCTGCTTCTGTGGTAGAAGAGCAAACTGGGACGCAGCAACTTGCGACTTCAGGAAATATCGAGACTGCTAATGGTCTGGTGACTCCCACACAAACTAATCAAGATAATGCAGTAATTAGCAAAAGCTTATCCTCAAATTCTGTTCCAGAAACTGTACCGCCAACATTTTCCCCTCTGATTGTTTCTAGAAGTGGGGGGCTTTTGAGAAAATCTTTGATAGTTGGTACTTCCCAAAAGGAAGATGCGGATGCTGACAACACACCGGGGGCTACATTTCCACAAATTTCTCGTGAAGTTACCAATACAAACAATATATGGTTGGCTGAGTCACCAGTTATGATCAAAACTTCAGCCCCAGTAAAACACCCAGTAAAACATAAAAGCCAACATCAAAATCCTGTAAATATATACAAATCAGGGGAGAAGATTAATATTTCCGCCTCTACAAAGACGGGAGAAAATACGTCCAGTTCTCTCCTAGTACAAAATATTATTGAGTTTAAGCCACGTAATTCAAATAACCAACCATCAACTTCTACTACTGTAGAATTTCCTCCGCCAAATCAACCTGCTGGGAATACGCCACAAGTAAGACAACGAGTTATAGAAGTAATTGCAGACCGCCAAGAATATGATGAGCAAAGACGAATCGTTACGGCTGAAGGTAATGTGGTGGTTAGATTTGATGGGGCGGTGGTAGATGCCGATCGCCTACAAGTAAATTTGGATAATTTAATTGCTGTGGGGGAAGGTAATGTTGCTTTAACTAGGGGTAATCAGGTATTACGGGGAGAACGCTTTACTTATAATTTTGTTCAGGATAGTGGGGATCTGGAAAATGGCAGGGGCGAAATTTACATCCCCACAACTCAAGCTGATTTTGCTTTTTCTCCCTCCCCAACTACAGATATTACCGCAGGTGGTGTACCTAGTCGTCCACCTAGTGACCGGATTCGTGCTAATCAACCTGTTACTGGTGTCAGCAGTCCCGGTGGTATTGATGTGAATTTTGCAGGTCAAGCAGATGCCAGAAATATTCCCGCAGCCAAATCCGGTGGTATGGTCAAAAGATTGCGTTTTCAAGCCCAACGCATTGATTTTTATCCCCGTGGTTGGCAAGCTGAGGATGTGCGGATTACCAATGATCCTTTTTCACCCCCAGAATTAGAGTTACGAGCTTCTAAAGTGACTTTGACGCGAGAAGCACCTTTGGTAGATCGGGTAACTACTCAGCGTCAACGTTTAGTTTTTGACCAGAATTTTGTCTTACCTATCCCCATTGATAACCAAAAAATTGACCGTCGAGAAAGGGATATTAATCCTTTTCTTGTTTCTCCTGGTTATGATAATGGTAAACGGGGGGGTTTATATGTAGAACGGAATTTCTTAGCGATTAATAATGATCAAACTCGTTGGTTGATTACACCTCAATTGTTTGTACAGAGAGCTATTCAAGATAATAGTAATATTCCTGGTTTGTTGGGTGTAAAAACTAAGCTAAATACTGTGTTAAATGCAAAAACTAAGGTGGAAGGAGTAGGAGAATTAACAAGTCTGGATGTGAATAAATTAGAGGATAATTTGCAGGGGAGTTTACGGTTACGTCAGAGTTGGGGTGAGGTAAATCCTCATATATTGAATTTAGAATATAGCTACCGCGATCGCCTTTACAATGGTACTCTCGGTTTCCAAACTGTGCAGAGTAGTTTGGGTGGTGTAATCACTTCTCCGATTATTCCTCTGGGAAAAAGTGGCATTAATCTTAGCTATCAAGGAGGCGCTCAGTATATTAATTCTAATACAGATCGTGCCGATTTACTAGAGCCACAACGGAAAAATAACCGTGTTTCTTTAGGTCGGTTACAAGGTAGTATTGCTCTAAATACTGGTTTTTTGTTATGGCAGGGAAAACCATTACCAGCTACTGCTAAGGAAGGATTAAAATATACACCAAATCCTGTAGTACCTTACTTGCAGGCGATCGCGGGTGTGACGGGTACAACCAGTTATTACACCAGTGGCGATAATCAAAGTACCTTAATTGGTACTGTTGGTTTAGTTGGCCAGATAGGTCATTTTTCTCGCCCATTTTTTGATTATACTGCCTTTAATGTGAGTTATTCCCAAGGTTTCAACAGCGGTTTATCACCATTTTTGTTTGATCGTTCTGTTGATAACAAAGTTTTGAGTGCTGGTATTTCCCAACAAATATATGGACCGTTTCGTTTAGGCTTTCAAACATCAATCAACCTAGATACAGGTAAAGAAAGTAGTACAGATTATATTCTGGAATATAACCGCCGCACCTATGGCATCACCTTGCGTTACAATCCAGTTTTAGAATTAGGTGGTTTTAGTATTCGTATTAGTGATTTTAACTGGAAAGGTGGTACTGATCCATTTTCTTCAGATGAAGTGAAACCTGTGGTGGGTGGAGTGCGACAAGATAATTAGGCTGTTAATCTGATTGATAATGATATTAAATCAAATCAACCACCAAGTGCAGGATTCCAATTTTTTGGGCTTGTGAAAATTGATGGTAAAACGGAAGTTTTAATGCTACACTAAAAAACCACGCTCGCAGGGGGGTATATGACCTCTACCACAAATCTTCCCACATCTGGAATTAGTCTTCCAGATCATACTCAATTACCAGAGTCTGATGGTACATTTGTGAAAAATTTTCAGGAACATCCTCAAAGCATTCTATTAACAGAATCTATTAAACCAGTATTGCAGAAAATCCATCCTGACGGACAATATTGTATAGGTCAAGATAGCGGCATTTACTGGCGTATGACCGATCCTCCAGAACGGGGTGCAGAAGCACCAGATTGGTTTTATGTGCCTAATGTGCCTCCTAGTTTGAATGGTCAAATGCGCCGTTCTTATGTCCTGTGGCAAGAGTATATTTCACCATTAATTGTTCTAGAATTTGTTTCTGGGAATGGCGATGAAGAACGGGATCAAACACCGTGGAAAGGAAAATTTTGGATTTATGAACAGGTGATACATCCAGCTTTTTATGGTATTTATGAAGTGAATAAAGCCAGTGTGGAAGTTTATCATTTAATTGAAAATAAATACCAATTATTACCAGCAAATGAACGGGGACATTATCCTATTCCAGCTTTAGGTGTTGAGTTAGGAATTTGGCAAAGTGAATATCAAAATGTAGATTTACCTTGGTTACGTTGGTGGGATTTAGATGGTAATTTGTTGTTAAGTGGAGAAGAACGAGCAGAACAGGAATATCAAAGGGCGGAACAGGAACGCCAAAAGGCTGAACAGGAACGCCTAAAAAATGAGCGTTTAATTGCCCAATTGCGTGCTTTAGGTGTTGAACCGGAAGTTTAATAAAATTCAGATCCCCAATTGTTTAATTATGTTTAATAAGTCGGGGATCTAATTTTTTGCAATCCAAAATCCAAAATCTAAAATCCAAAATTGCCTTACCTTGGTTTTCCCAAAGTAGTTATATATAAAACTGCTTCATCAGCGGGAATACCCAAAACATCATTTACCTGATCATCAAAGAAACCACCGATACCACTAACTCCTAAATTCAAGCGAATCGCTGCTAGATTAAGCCTTTGTCCTAAATGACCGGCATCGAGATGTAAATAACGGTAAACGCGATCGCCATATTGTCCTATAGCTGTTTTTAAATCAGCAGTATGAAATATTACCGCTGCTGCATCTCGTCCTAATTCCTGTCCCAAACAAAGAAAATGCAACTCACGACGAAAATTCTTAAAGCGAATTTGTCTTAATTCTTGGGCTTTTGGTGCATAATAATAACAGCCAGATTCTAGTCCTTTAACACCAGAAACAGCAATAAATGTTTCAATTAAATTCAGGTCAAAATAATCAGGAGCAGTATCTAAATTTTGATCCAGATAATTTTGTGGTTGATAGGTAAAATCGAGTAAAGCTTTCAGTTCATCAAAAGTTAATTTTTCACCACTATAAGAGCGAGTAGAACGACGTTTATAGATAGTATTTTCTAAATCTACAAAATTTTTACCCCAGTCAATTGGTGTGGTGACAGTAGAAAGTTTGTCGCAAAAAGGAAAATTATATTTATCATCTAAAGTTTTTTCTGGTTTGGTAGTGGCTACATTTTTTTTACTGTTTTCATCAGATTTAATTTGGGTGTGAACATGAAAATATTTTAAGAGTTTTCCATCAGGAATGGAAGGATAATTAGTTTCTGTTAATGAAGGTAAGGCGGTTTTTCCTAAAGGCAAATTTTGTTTAATATCTAATAAATCTGCCAATGCCATCACTACAGTTGCACCTTCTTGTTCTGGATCGATATACAGTAGATCATTGATAGCTTCATCTGCAAAACCACCAATTAAATGAGGACGATAATCAGTAATTGATCCTGCCAATTCAATGTTACCTAAAAGATGTCCAGTATCAAGAAAAATGCGACGATAAGCTCGATCTTCATAACGCCATGCAGAACGATAAAAAACCGCAGTAGTAATAATAGCGAGTTGAGTATTTTCTAAACTAGGATGCCAAAAACAAGCTGCTTGTAAAGCTGTCCAAACATCATTTTCCCAAAATTGTTTTAAAGAATGAGTACGACATTGATAGTTATAAAGTCCAGCAGGTAACAAAGCTGTACCACGGGAAACTAAATATACTTCAGCTGGGTATAAACCTCCTGCACTGGGAGCAGAGCGAAAATAAACTGCACTACCCATAGAAGGCATTTTCGCAGTCAGTCCATAACTGTGAAATAACAGTTGCGAAAGTCTCCGCCACCATCTAACATCAGGATTATGGTTAAAAGCCTCTGGTGCTTCTTGTAAATAGGGTTTAAGGTCAAAATCAGCGCCAATTTTGTATTCTTTAAATGGTACTGGTTGTTTAGCCCAGTCTAACTCCTGATTTTTCCCAGCTAATGTCTCCGGGTCGTATTTAGTACGCTCGTGGTAATGTTGGGCAATTGATTGGTATATTTCTGGCATAGTATTTTTAATTTAAGATCCTCGGAAAATTCTATTTTTTGATTGGGGACTGGGGACTGGTGACTGGGAAAGAAAATTTTAGATTTTAGATTTTAGATTTTAGATTTTATATTGGAATTGACAAAAACAATCCAAAATCCAAAATCCAAAATCTCAAATAAGTAACTCCTGACTCCTGCTGTATTTATTATGAATTACCAAATGATGCCTACACGCAAAACACTGTCAAAATCTGACGTTGAAATCTCTTACTTGGAATGGAACAAAGGTCAAAACCCATTGCTGTTATTACATGGTATGGCTGATAATGCTTGGGTTTGGTCGAGTTTAGGAGATTATTTAGCGGCTGATTACCATATAATTGCCCCAGATATGCGTGGTCATGGTGAGAGTAGTAAACCAGAGAAAGATTATAGTTTTGAAAGTGCGATCGCTGACATAGAAGCATTAATGGATCACCTGGGATGGAATGCTGCTCATGTTGTCAGTCATTCTTGGACAGGTAAACTAGCTGCTATTTGGGCGCGACAAAACCCAAAACGCTTAAAAAGCATCACTTTGGTAGATCCAATTTTCATCTGGAAAATGCCCAGTTTACTAAAATTAACTTTTCCTTTGTTGTATAAAGTTCTACCATTCTTAAAAACTATGGGACCATTTACCAGTTACGAAGAAGCGGAACAACAAATCAAACAACTAAGTCAATTTCAAGACTGGAGTGCTGTACAGCAACAAGTTTTTCAAGCGGGAATAGAACAAAAACCCGATGGAACTTGGGGTAGTAAATTTACAATTTCTGCCCGTGATGGTATTTTTGATGCAGTCTTAGAAGTACCAGGTTTTATTACTCCTGTTGATACACCTGCCCTCTTTATTCAACCAGAAAAAGGAGTAAACCGCCAAGATTGGCAAATTAAACCCTACAAAACCAACCTGAAAAACCTCACCTTTAAAAAATTACCTGGAAATCATTGGCCATTTCTAACCAAACCAGCAGAATTTAATCAAACTGTCGCCGAATTTTTAGCAAGACAAAAATGAAGGAGTCAGGAGTCTGGATTCAGAATAATTTTAGATTTTAGATTTTAGATTGGAGTTGACAGAAACAATCACCAATCACCAATCACCAATCACCAATCACCAATCACCAATCACCAATCATGAGTCTCTGTATAAATCCTATTTGTCCTCAACCTAACCACCCAGATAATGATGAAAACCGCTTTTGTCAAAGTTGCGGTTCTCAATTAGAATTATTAGGACGTTATCGAGTTTTACGTTTACTAAGTGATAAAACTGGGTTTAGTAAAGTTTATGAAGCTTACCAACAAGACACACCAAAAATTCTCAAAATCCTCAAAGAAGAATTAGCTAACGATAGCAAAGCGGTTTCTTTATTTCAACAAGAAGTAGAAGTTTTAGGACAATTAAAACATCCTGGTATTCCCCAAGCAGAAGAATATTTTACCTATCAAACCAGAGCAGGTTTAACCCTGCATTGTATGGTAATGGAAAAAATCGAAGGACCGAATTTAGAACAATGGTTAAAACAACAACAAAACCGCCCCATTTCTGAAAGTCAAGCAATAGCTTGGTTAAAACAACTAGCCGAAATTTTATTATTAGTACATAACCAACAATATTTACATAGAGATATTAAACCATCTAATATAATGATTCGTCCAGATGGACAATTAGTATTAATTGATTTTGGCACAGCCAGAGAAATTACAAAAACCTATATTGCTAATAATGGCAGCATGACATCTATTTCTTCTTCTGGTTATAGTCCCAGAGAACAAATGAATGGTCAAGCATTGCCCCAATCAGATTTTTTTGCATTAGGACGCACCTTTATATTTTTATTAACAGGATGTCAACCTGCTCAATTATATGATGCTCATTTAGATATTTTAAACTGGCGACATTTAGCAAATCATGTTTCCCCATACCTATTAAATTTTATTGATTGGTTAATGGCAAATGAACTTAATAAACGTCCTGAAAATGCCAGAAAAATCCTAGATAAATTAACAGAATTAGAAAATATATATACAGGAAGTAACGTAGCCACAGTCAATATAGTGGGTGGTTTAAAAACAGAAATAGTCACACCAACAACCACAACCAAAAATACAATTAAACCTCCCGAAAAACAACCCGAAAAATTACCCTTATTAGCCTTATTTACCGCCTTAATATGTTCCTTATTATTATTATGGACAGTAGCACTGGCAAACAGAAATAATAAATTTACCGTTGTTCCTGCTGACTATGGACAAGCACCGGTTAAAAAAGGACAAGTTGATTATTTTCCTTATGAAGAAGGGAAAGACAGTCAAGGGAAAGTAGCAGAATTTAACATAGCAGTTTTATCAGTAGAATATAAATGGCAACTAGGCAGCACTTTTCAAATTAAACATAACGATGAAATTATTAACCTTGAGGCTTTAAAAACTCGGTTAGAAGCAGAAGGAATACAGAGAATAATGGAAAATCCCAGTGAAATTATTTCTGTAGGTACAGCTTCCTGTGAAGGTGATGTGAACACAGAACAAAGTAGAGCGTTAGAACGTTCAAAGCAAATTCAATTATTAGCGAAACAATTATTTAGTAATACATCAAGTGTTCAAGGTTATAGATTATTAAACTTAGGACAATTTCAGAGAAAAGACTGTCAAGCAAATCAAGATTCTACAGCTTATCAACGCAGTATCATTATTATTGGAGTCAAAAAACAAGACGAGGGAGTAATATTAGATGAAGCACTCAGAGATAGATTAGAGAAAAAACCCTTTGCGGATTTTAAACTAGAAGATTATTCACTAGGTGCAGCAGATAAATTTAAAACAATTCCTAGTAATTTATAATCTTTCTTACTCTGCGTTCTCTGCACCTCTGCGGTAAATAAATCTGATAAAACTTATGGTCAAAAAAGCAGATATTAGCACCAAGAAACTTATTAGCTAACTTTCAATTTTCAATTTTCAATTTTCAATTTTTCATGCTCCCATTCCCGAATAACGCTTTAAACCTGCACGCCATAACAAGCGATTTGCACCTAAAAAGATCATAAACCAAGCTATAATTGATAAAAATCCTCTGGTTAAATCTACAGGTAAACCTACTAAAATACTAGCAGGGAAATTAATTAAATAAGGAAATGGTGTCATCATGGCAATATTTCGCACTGCTTCGGGAAAAACTTCTAAAGGTGCAATCATACCTGATAAAAACAGAAAAAATAAAAACCAAAAGGTTTCTAAAGCTGTAGCTCTTTCTGTCCAAAATGCTAACATTGCTAAGGTATATTGAATTAAAAATCTTAACGCAAAAGCCAGCAATGCAGCTAAGATAAATAACAATAAGTTAGGTAAAGTCGGTATCCAAAAAGCTTGGGGATATAAGATAAAAAAGAATCCTATTAATAGAAATACAAAAGGAAGTCGAGCAAATCTTTCAGAAATATGTCCAGCGAGATGATGAAATACTGGATCTATGGGTTGTAATAAGCGAGGTGAAAGTTTACCTTCTACTACTTGTTTTTCAAATTCAAAAATCACCCAAACAACTGTCAGTTGTCTAGCCAGAAAAACTGCGAAAAAGTAACGGGCAAAATCTAATGAATTTAAACTAAAATTTCCTCCTGCGGCGGCTTTTATCCAGACTCCCATGAGAATAATTGGTAAAGAACCAGATAATACCCATAATATGAGTTCTGAGCGATATTCTACCATATAGGCATAATATACAGTGAGCAAGGTTTGGATTTTTTTTAAAGGTTTTTTCATAGATATTTTACTCAAATTTTCTTATTAACTATTCCTGATTAAACTGTCACCTGTCAGCTATTAAACAAAACCTGCTTGAAAAACTCTACCAATTACTTCTTCTATTGGTGGTTCTGTGACTGTTAAATCAATAATGTCTAAATCAGCTAAAATTTGTGAAACGGTGCGAGTCAGTGCTTCTCTTTCAACTATAAATTTAACTTTTCTCCCTTCTAAAAGTTGAATATCACCATAAGAAGTTAATTTTTCCGCTGGTAATGGTTGGGATAATTCTACATCAATTTCTCGATAGGGTGCGAATTTTTCTAAGAGTCTATCTAAGCTACCATCATACATTAATTTTCCTTGGTGAATTAATAGCACTCGTTGACACAAAGCGGTAATATCTGCCATGTAATGGCTTGTTAATAATACTGTTGCTTGATAAAGTTGATTGTATTCTCGTAAAAAGTCACGCACTCCTACTTGAGCATTTACATCTAGTCCTAAAGTTGGTTCGTCTAAAAATAAAACTTGGGGACGATGTAAAAGTGCGGCTAATAGTTCTGCTTTCATTCTTTCACCTAATGAAAGTTTTCTGACGGGTTGATTTAGTTTACCTCCTAGTGATAACATTTCTGTTAATTCACCAACTCGTCGATGAAATTCCTTATCAGAAATGTTGTAAACTGCGGCGTTAATTTTTAAGGAATCTATTGCTGGTAAGTCCCATAGTAATTGCTGTTTTTGTCCCATGACTAGGGTGATTTTTTGTAGGAATGCTTCTTGACGA
Source organism: Sphaerospermopsis kisseleviana CS-549 (assembly GCF_028329225.1). Taxonomy (NCBI): domain Bacteria; kingdom Bacillati; phylum Cyanobacteriota; class Cyanophyceae; order Nostocales; family Aphanizomenonaceae; genus Sphaerospermopsis; species Sphaerospermopsis kisseleviana. Next base: position 27,798 of record NZ_JAQMTI010000068.1, read on the forward strand.
CGAAAGGGAGTTAAACCAGCAACTTGAACTTGGCCACTAGAAGGATGAATTAAACCGGTCAGCATTTTTAAAGTTGTGGTTTTACCAGCACCGTTAGGTCCTAAAAAACCGACTACTTCCCCTGGTTCGATGGTAAAGGTAACATCTTGAACCGCGTTAATATTACGATATTTACGGCGAAAAAAGTGGTTAATTGTCCCAATAATTCCTGGCTCTTTAATGGCGACTGGATAGGATTTACAAAGTTTTTCTGCTATAATTATTGACATAAAAAATTATTTCCTTGTATTTTATATATTGTATTCTTTCGGCTTTTTGGTTGCTGCATACTACTAATATAGCGTTTCCCAGTCTAATAGACATCTCCAGAAAAGAAATTATGGAACTTATTTATGGGGGCAGAGCGAAGCATTTGGGATAAGCTGTTGTGCATTTAATTTGTATAAGTGGAACAGGCATCTTGCCTGTTAAACAAGAGTTCAGAATATTAGGATTATACAATTTAGCTGTGTAACAGCTTATTTAGATGTCTGATTTTTCCGTTAAATTATCGCCCAAATACTTCGCCTCTACAACTTATGACAAATTAATACATTCTATTGTGGAGATGTCTAATGAAGTACACTTGAGTCTATTCAATTTGGAATCTGACTGGACTGAGGAATAGGAGTTGCGGAGAGTTTTTGCGTAAGTCCTAAAAAATTCACAATTTTCAGTCCGATGTCGCTCACTTTAGATAAATTACTTTAAACGGCCTGAACGTAAAATACTAATAATTAACCATAAACCTAATAAACTAGCAGCAGCAAATAACAAGCTGCTCAGAAAAGATAATTGAGAAGTTTGAGCTTTACTAGAAATAATTGCTGCTCCCATTATTAGAGAACCTACTAAAATACTAAAAGAAAGACGGTTGGCTGCATCATCCATTGTTCGGCGCACACCGTCTAATCCTCTTAATGATAAATTCCATTGTAGAGTTTCTGATGTTACTCTGTCTAATAATAGTTCAATTTGCCGGGGAGATTGTAAAGAGAGACTTTTAATATCTAAAGCAGTCCGTAAAAGAGAACGAACCGGACTATCTCCTAATAACTGACGACGAAACAAGTCAGTGATTAATGGTTGAATTTCATCAAATAAATTAACTTCTGGGTTAAAGGTACGCGCTACCCCTTCTAAATTTGCTAAAGTTTTGGCATATAAACCCATATTACTGGGTAAGCGAATTTTATTATTACGAGCAACTTGTAAAATTTCATAAATTATTTGACTAAAATTGATCTCAGTTAAACTGACATTATAATACTTTCGCAACATTCGATCATAATCATTTTCTAAGCGAGATAAAATCACAGGTTGAGCAGAATCAGAAAGTTGTAAAGTTAACTGAGCGCACCTTTGAGCATCCAAATCAACAATTGCTAATAACATTTCTGTAAGAATTTGTTGAGTGCGGGGATCAAGTCTACCCACCATGCCACAATCTAAAAGAGCAACACGCCCATCCGTCAGATAAAATAAATTGCCAGGATGGGGATCAGCATGAAAAAAGCCATCAATATATAATTGTTGAAAAAATACTCTAAATAATAAAGTAGTAATTCCTTTCCGTTTAACAATAGAATCTTGAGCATTTTCGGGATTTAAATCTGCTGTTAAAAGCGGAACACCATCCAACCATTCCATCACTAATAATTTTTCTGTAGTCAAATGCCAATAAATTTCTGCAACTACAATTTGCGTGGGATCATACCAACGACCTTGGGATAAATTGCGCCGCAGTTGGTCTGTATAACCGGCTTCTCTTGTAAAATCTAATTCAGCTTCTAAAGCTTTAGTAAATTCCTCAGCAATAGATTTGATGTCATAAATTTGTCCAAAATCAGTTCTCGCCACCAAATCCGCAATACCTTGAATTAAGGATATATCTTGGGCAATGGTGACATCAATACCTGGTCTTTGAACCTTCAAAGCAACTTCTCGTCCATCAGAGAGAGTAGCACGATGAGTTTGGGCAATTGATCCCGCTGCTACTGGTATATGATTAATTGTTTGAAAAGTTTCTTCCAGTGGGCGCTTTAGCTGTTTGCGGATCACAACTTCAACTTCACCCCAAGGAACTGCGGGTACTTCATCTTGCAGGGTTGATAGTTCTTCAATATAAGCAGCACTTAATAAATCTGGACGGGTAGAAAGAAGCTGACCGAGTTTGACATAAACCGGACCCAAATCCACCAAAACATTTTTTAATACCGCAGGTGTAGGTAGTTGAGGTTCATCGGTTTTACCACCAGTCAACAACCGTCGCATATAGTCCCAACCATTGCGAAGGACTACTTCAATAATTTCCCGTTGTCGAGGCACAGTTTGGGTTAAAAACATTTTGGTGATTGGTAATTGGTAATTGGTGATTGGTGATTGGTAATTGGTAATTGGTAATTGGTAATTGGTGATTGGTAATTGGTAATTGGTAATTGGTAATTGGTAATTGGTAATTGGTAAGAGTTGATTATAAAACATAAAATTGATTAACCAGTCACCAGTCCCCAGTCCCCAGTCACCAGTCACCAATCCCTAATCACCAGTTATAATTAAAAACAATGATTGTGAGTATCTACCAACAGTTTTAACTTTTACAGCAAGTCAGTAAATCGGGGATCACTTTGCAGGGTTTTGAGGATCTGTTTAATTTCTTGAGTGCGTTCCTTGTTTACTATTAGGGTAACATTGCGATCGCGCACAATCACCACATCCTCCAACCCAATCGTCACTACCACATCATCTGGATTAGAAGCATAAACAATAGCGCCTTGGGTGTCTAGCCCTACATGGGTAGCTAATTCCACATTAGGATTATCCTCTGTTTTCAGTAGGCGTTCGATGGCATTCCAGTCACCCAGATCATCCCAACCAAATTCCACTGGCAAAACATAAGCTAGACTTGTCTTTTCCATCAGGGCATAATCTATACTCTTTTTAGGCAACTGAGGGTAAACATCGGGTCCTTGTTGTTCTAAAGGTCGGATAATTTCTGGGGCATGGGTATGGAGTTCTTTGAGAACCACCCCAGCCCGAAACACGAACATACCGCTATTCCAGCTAAACCGACCCGTTGCTAAAAAATTCTCAGCCGTTTCCCGGTTGGGCTTTTCAGTAAAGCGGTGAACGTGATAAGCTGGCAACTCATTAAAGCTACCAATCTTTTCACCTTGTTCAATGTAGCCGTAACCCGTGGACGGGAAAGTAGGCTTGATCCCCAAAGTGACAATCGCTGCTGTGCTAGTCGCTAACTGGGTAGCAGCACTCAAGGTATTTGCAAATACCTTTTGATCAGCAATCCAGTGATCAGCGGGGAAAAAGCCAATAACAGCGTCTTCTCCGTAACGCTTGTTAATTTCCAAACTAGTCCAAGCAACGGCGGCGGCTGTATCCCTACCCTCTGATTCAATCAGCAAATTTTGCTCTGGCAGATCGGGTAGTTGTTGTCGTACTCCTTGAGCTATTTGGCTAGAAGTAATCACCCACAGGTGATCCCAACCACCTGCGAGTGTTAGCAGTCGATCAGCGGTGGCTTGTAGTAAGCTTTTAGAACTGCCATCGAGACTTAAAAATTGCTTAGGTCTGTCCCGGCGACTAAGAGGCCAAAAACGCTCACCTTTACCACCCGCCAAAATAACAGGGATCAATGAATGACTCATGTTGTTATATACACTTACTGCTTAACAATATTAAGTGTACATTCATTCAATTTGGGATAATCTTCACTGATCAATCTGAGTGTTGGGGAATTTTAGATTTATAACTTAGTGGCAAATGCGAGGGTGATGACAAGAACAAAATCTAAAAATCAACAGTCTAAAATCTAAAATCTGCATAGATAGCTCTAACTCTAGCAACAAGAATTTGTAGCTTGCATTAACATACCTTTAGGGAGTGGTTGAGTGGGGAGACAATTGTGATAAAACAAGTTCAATGGTCCAAAAATCAAGTTATACCTCAACAAACAACAGGTTTAGATCAAGAGGCACAACCGCAACAATTTCAAAGGGTAGAAAATCAGGTCATACCTACCCCAGTACCAGGATCAGGGACAGAGGTTCAACCAAAACAGCCAGTAACACAGTCAATAAATAATCCACGTCAAGTCGTTGAGTCAGTAGGTGCTATCCCTAATGAACTCTACGATCGCTTAGGGTTAACAATGCCCCGCTGGCTATTGTGGATATTAACTTTTGTTATTGGTATTATTTTATCAGGTTTATTGGTGTCAACTTTGGCCTTATGGACTCCCCTCTGGAGTAATTTAGAGCAAGCCAAAGATGATGATTTTGGATCTACTACCAGTAAAGATCAGGTAAAAGTACCTGGGGATTTATGGAATAAACTTTCTCAGTACCAACTATCAAAACCCATGAATATTTTAGTCATGGGCATTGAACCAGTGAAGGGTACTGTTGACGGTTCTCCAGAAAGTTTTGCTGGTAGCAGCGATACGATGTTATTAATTCGGTTAAATCCTAGTGATAAATCTATTCGTGTGCTTTCCATTCCCAGAGGGACAATGATCGCCCTCCCAGATGAGGGATTAACCAAGGTTTCAGAAGCAAATGCTAAAGGTGGTCCAGTATTAGCTGCACGGGTAGTTAGTCGGACTTTAAGCAATGCTCCCATAGATCGCTATATTCGCATTTCTACTAGCGGTTTGCGGCAATTAGTTGATCAGTTGGGTGGGGTAGATGTATTTGTACCCCAAGGGATGAATTATCAAGACAATGCTGGTGGTTTGTCGATGAATTTGGTTAGCGGTTGGCAAACTCTTAACGGTGAACAAGCAGAACTTTTTGCTCGTTTTCGGGAATCAAATATCGGGGATCTGCCAAGAGTGCAACGACAACAAGCACTAATAACTGCTTTAGTTCAACGTTTAAATAGTCCCACCGTTTTACCCAGGTTGCCTCAAATTACTCGCATTATGCGGAAGTATTTTGACACTAACCTGAAAATGGAAGAAATGATGGCTTTGGCTAATTTTTCTGTGAATGTAGAACGGGATAATTTTCAAATGTCCATGCTACCTGGTACGTTTAGTAAGTTTAGTAAAGACCCAGATAGTTACTGGTTGAATTTGACTGGACAACAAAGCTTATTGAATGATTATGTTGGGGTGGATATACCTGGTTTAAAATCAGATTCCCGTCCAGTTTCTCGCCTCAAAATTGCTATTCAAAATGCTTCCAATCAACCTCAATTAACAGAACAAGTTATTAGCTATCTCAAATCCAAAGGTTTTGCTAATATTTACACAATTCCCGATTGGCCTGATACTTTGCGGCAAACTCAGATCATTTCCCAAAAAGGAAATCCACACCCAGGGGCGGAACTGCAAGAAATTCTAGGCTTAGGTCAAGTTGAAGTTTCTGCAAAGGGTGATTTAGGTGCTGATTTGACAATTCGCATTGGTCAAGATTGGAAATAAGGACTGGTGACTGGTGACTGGGGACTGGTGATTGGGGACTGGGGACTGGTGATTGGGGACTGGGGACTGGTGATTGGGGAC
>NZ_JAQMTI010000069.1:0-3928 GCF_028329225.1 Sphaerospermopsis kisseleviana CS-549
CGCTGCGATTAATTTAAAAAAAGAAGCGGTCAGATTGATCGTGTTAGCCTGTGGACTAGATAGTGCCGACACTGCTAGGGTGAAACAGGAAGAAAAAGCCAACTTTTGTTAGCATTAGTTAGCTTTTTTGTATCGGATTTGATTTTGTATCTAGGGTTTGCTGAAAAAGTTATCTGTGAAGGACCAGTGACAGGTGACAGGTGCTACGCCACGGTGACAGTTTCAAGAGTTGGATAGGAACGATTTTTTCTTTAAGTAGGAATTAAGTGCAAGGTTTTTCAGTTGCCACCTCATAAAAGCTGGCACTTTTTGAAAGCCTCAGTGGTTTTGGCTCACTCGTTTTTCTGATAAGCTGGTGATATGGATTGAGATTTCCACCAGTGATGATTTTGGATCATCGTGTGTACTTGCCAATCAGGGTCTGGTTGGGGATAATCTAAGCGGTAGTGTCCGCCCCGGCTTTCAGTTCTAAAAGCAGCACTTTTAAGAATTAAATAAGCTACATCTAATAAATTACGAGTTTCTGCCCAAAGCCGCAATTGTTGGTCAATATTTGGTAGGTTAAAACTGGCTGTTGCTGTAGGCTGTAAACTTTGCAAGAATTGACTTAAAGGCAAACTCGTAAAATCCTGCTGCCAAGATTCAATGGTAGCGATCGCATTTTCTAAACTTGATTGTTCTCGACAAATACCAGCACTTTGCCAGACTAAACGCGGTAATTTCTTCCTGATATTTTCTAACTGTGCCTGTTGATTTTCCCACTCACTGACAGATAAATTACAAAACAAAGGACTAGGGTGCAAATCTTTAACCTTGGCTTTAACCTCTGCTGGTGGTACTTCCATCTGTAAATCAGCCATCTGCGCCCCAAATATAATACATTCCAACAAAGAATTACTAGCTAAACGATTAGCACCATGAACTCCCGTACTAGCAGTTTCTCCCACAGCATATAAACCAGGAATATTAGTGCGATTTTGTAAATCTGCGACAATACCACCCATCCAGTAATGAGCAGCAGGAGCTACAGGAATCGGTTGATGAAAAACATCAATCCCCCAATGCTGACAAACCTTAATAATATTAGGAAACCGTTGCCGAATTTTCTCAGCAGGGATAGGGCGCATATCTAACCAAACATTGGCAGTAGCAAGATCATCTGCGGTACGTTGGAGATGACTAAAAATAGCTCTACTTACCACATCTCGCGGAGCAAGTTCACCTGCTGGATCATAATCACAAGCAAAACGTCGTCCTTCGTTATCCACTAGGTGCGCTCCTTCACCCCGTACCGCTTCACTAATGAGAAAACGTCCTGGTTTTGTTAAAGCTGTAGGATGAAATTGGACAAATTCTGGATCACGAATGATAGCGCCCGCCCGCCATGCTATAGCTACACCATCACCTGTACTCACAGCGGGGTTAGTAGTTTGGGCAAATACTTGACCGCCTCCACCAGTGGCTAAAACTACAGCACCAGCTTTTACCCATGTCACCTGACCTTGATAAAATAAGCTGATTCCCTGACAGCGACCTATTTCTGGTTCTATCCACAAGGACAAAGCCAAAGCTTGCTGAATCACTTGGATATTTGGACGACGCAATACTTGGTCTGTGAGGGTAGTGGTTACTTCCCTACCTGTGGTGTCGGCGGCGTGGAGAACCCGATGACGGGAGTGGGCAGCTTCTAAGGTTAAAGCTAGGGTGTTTCCATGACGGTCAAAAGCTACACCCAAGTTAACTAAGGATTGAATACAACTAGGAGCTTTTTCGGCTAAAAATTCTACTGCTTTGATATCACACAAACCAGCACCGGCTTTTAAGGTGTCTTCAATATGCAATTGTGGTGAATCTTCTGGGGATACGGCAGCAGCAATACCACCTTGCGCCCAATCACTGGCGGATAAGGTAACAGTTTCTTTAGTAATTAAGCCAACTTTTAAGGATTCTGGTAGACACAGTGCTGTATATAGTCCAGCAGCACCAGCGCCGACTACTAATACATCAAATTGGTTAGGTATATCTATTCGAGACAAGGTTAGGGAAGGTGGGTAATGGGTAACAGGTAATGGGTAATGAACTTTTTACCAATCACCAATCACCAATCACCAATCACCAATCAGGGTTATCTGTAGATACCGTTGTTAATACGATCATCACCTTCGTTAAACTCAGGCTCGTATTTTGTGACGGTAAAGTTGCCTAAGTTAGCTTGTAGGGTATTTTTTTGGCGATCGCTCAATCCTTCCAGATTCAATACATCCTCTACACTCTTGTAAGGCGCATTCTTGATGATTTTTTTAGCCAAGGTGGGATAAAGCCCTGGATATTTTTGAAAAGCGGCAATATTGGTATTATTCAAATCAATTTTTTTACCAAATTCTGTTGCCAGCTTCTGATCTGCCTTGTTTTGGCGTGCAATTGCCAAAACTTGGACTTGAGGCAAAGCCAGGTTGCTAAAACTCGCAGCTTGGGCTATCTGGGTTGTTCCCAGTAATCCCCAGCAGCCTAGCAACAAACTAAAAACTGTTAATAAACGTACTAATCCTTTCACGATTTTTCTACCTCTTTCCATCCAACAGAAATAAAAGCTTTCAACTACAAGCTGTTAACTAGGGGCATAAGTGCGAGTTATGAGGTAATTATTTCACCCTGCTGAAGTTCAGGCTGATTGATTACCGATTGCCTCTGACTTCATGCTCTGGTTAATAGCTAATAGCTGAATTAACACACAGCAGTCATCAAAAACTAATATACAGCTTAGTGAACTACCCAACTTAGCTGTAATTGAAGTTGAAAATTTGGGTATTACTCGCTATTACCACATTAGTGTTTTTTCTGGGATTTGACTTTGTAAAAATTTGTTACAAACTTATTACCAACTTGTTACTAATTTTTGCTCTCAGGTGGTTAAGAATTTCAGGACAGAATCGCAGCTAGTAAAAACAGACTGTCTACTAAAATTGTACTCAAAACTGCTCCACCAAAGGCGTACCAATGCCGTTGCTTGTTACCCAAAGATACTAGCCCCACTGTTAACAATGCTAAGGCTAACATAATTGCCCAGCCTTCTCCCCAAGGTGTTTGTACTTGTGCCAGAGCATTTTTTAAGATTTGTGAAGCTCCCGTGGCATCTGTTCTCATAATCTGCCGCCAAAAAGGCATTAAATCTACTAGGTAAAAATATATATCTGTTAAAACTGTGCCGAATAAAGAACCCAGGTAGAACCAGTTACCGACTTTACCCCAGTTTTTCCGCAAACACCAAATAGCAAAGGGTAGGCCGATTGATTCTATCGGTAAGTGCCACAGGGGTTCCCAACGTAACCAACCCCAGTAAATCGCTCCTGTTAACCAACTGAGGCTAAATCCTAAGAGTAAATCGCCCCACAGATAGGTTTGCTGTCGGGACATTAATTTTAAACTCAGCCAAATCCAAAATCCTGTGATCACTAAACTCAGACTAGGTAGCGATCGCACTAGCGGAGCTTCTATAAATACTGGTACAGATACCAAAAACACCGCCGCTGCAAATACTAACCAAATTTGGTTAATTGCGATCGCTGTTGGTAGAGAAGGCGACAAGGAAAGGGTAGACTCTAATTCTTGGATACCTCTGGGCTTAGTGTCAGCGGTATACAAATCAGTCTCAATCGAGGAAGTCGCAGTAGTGTAAGATGACAACGTATTATTAATCAAAGTTTTTAATATTTGTTACTAAACTTTACTTTTCTACAATATCACACTCTAAAATCCCCCCCAGGGGCATTTTTATTATACAGGAAATTTCAGGAAATAGGGAATTGGGAATTGGGAATTGGGAATTGGGAATATATAGTAAGAATTTAGTTTTTACCCAGTCACCAGTCCCCAGTCACCAGTCCCCAGTCACCAGTCCCCAGTCACCAGTCCCCAGTCACCAGTCACC
>NZ_JAQMTI010000070.1:0-9822 GCF_028329225.1 Sphaerospermopsis kisseleviana CS-549
CTGGTGACTGGGGACTGGTGACTGGGGACTGGTGACTGGTGACTGGTGACTGGTGACTGGGGACTGGGAATAATATTACCCATTACCCATTACCCATTACCCATTACCCATTACCTGTTCCCTGATCTAAGGCACAATCAAAACAGGACAAGGTGAAAGATTGATCACCCTGGTTGTGACACTATCATTTGCGCCTTCATCAGTTAAACCCAGTCCGCGAAAACCCATAATAATTAAATCTGCTCCTATCTCGTCAGCCACATCACAGATAGTAAAAGCGGGTTTACCCTGTCTTTCTAATACTTCAGCCGTAATACCTTGCTGAGAAAATAAGGTTTGGGCATTTTCTAGGAGTTTAGCAACTACCTCTGGAGAACCCATGATATTGCCAGCATCTCCATTTGGGGAGGGTTCTTCCACTACTGACAGCAATACCAAACGACTGTTGTATTTCTGCACGATGTTGGTAACTACGTCAGCGGCTTCTCGCGCTTCACGACTTTGGTCAATGGGAAATAGAACTGTTTTAAACATAAATTAATCTTCACACCCCTTACTCCGGTAAAATCTGGATGGTGATACTTTCCAAACAATAACAAAAAGATAATCAGGAGAATTTGGCTGTGTCGAAAAAAAGTTTAGCAAGTTTATCTGCTGCTGATATTTCTGGAAAACGTGCTTTGGTACGGGTTGATTTTAACGTGCCTGTTGATGATCAAGGCAACATTACCGATGATACTCGGATTCGGGCAGCGCTACCAACTATCCAAGATTTGACCCAAAAGGGTGCTAAGGTCATTTTAACAAGCCATTTCGGTCGTCCCAAGGGTGTAGATGATAAATTGCGTTTAACTCCCGTCGCTAAACGTCTTTCTGAGTTGTTGGGACAAGAAGTGGTCAAAACTGATGACTGCATCGGTGATGATGTAGCTGCTAAGGTTGCAGCTTTGGAAAATGGCCAAGTGCTGTTATTAGAAAACGTCCGCTTTTACAAAGAAGAAGAAAAGAATGATCCTGAGTTTGCTCAAAAATTAGCAGCAAACGCTGATTTTTATGTCAATGATGCTTTTGGTACTGCACACCGCGCCCATGCTTCTACTGAAGGTGTAACTAAGTATTTAAGCCCTTCCGTAGCTGGTTATTTGGTGGAGAAGGAGTTGCAATATTTACAAAGTGCAATTGAAGTTCCTCAACGTCCTTTGGCTGCTATTATCGGTGGTTCTAAGGTTTCCAGCAAAATTGGTGTGATTGAAACTTTGTTGGAAAAGTGCGATAAGTTGATCATCGGTGGGGGAATGATTTTCACATTCTACAAAGCCCGTGGTTTAAGTGTTGGTAAGTCCTTGGTGGAAGAAGATAAGTTAGAGTTGGCGAAGTCTTTGGAAGCTAAGGCTAAGGAACGTGGTGTTACTTTCTTGTTGCCTACTGACATTGTAGCGGCTGATAAGTTTGCGCCTGATGCTAATGCTACTACTGTGAGCATTGAAAATATCCCTGCTGATGGTATGGGTTTGGATATTGGTCCTGACTCTGTGAAGGTTTTCCAAGATGCTTTGGCTGATTGTAAGACTGTAATCTGGAATGGTCCTATGGGTGTGTTTGAGTTTGATCAATTTGCTGTGGGTACTGAGGCGATCGCTCATACTTTAGCAGAAATCGGCAAAACCGGCACAACTACCATTATCGGTGGTGGTGACTCTGTAGCGGCTGTGGAAAAGGTTGGTTTGGCTGATCAAATGAGCCACATTTCTACTGGTGGTGGTGCTAGTTTGGAGTTGTTGGAAGGTAAGGTTTTACCTGGTATTGCAGCTTTGGATGAAGCGTAATTAAATAGGGGTGAAGGATGAAGTTTTTAGGCTTTGTCCTTCATTTACGAAAAATAGAAAAAAATTATAATTTGTATAGGTTGAAAAATTAATTTGATGTTTAATTATGATTAAATTTAATTTAGAAGATTATCTGACTGATTTAAAATTAATAAGAAACTCTATTTATTATTCTATTTATAGCAGATTAAATGATGATCATGTTTGTAACTTTTTTGAATTACATATTAACTGCAAAAATGATACTAAAATTAATCAATTAGTTGAATATATCCATAATATTTACTCACTATCACAACCTTATATACAAGATAGATCATTTGCTTATTCTTATCCCAAGAATGACTTTTTCTTGAGAAGATGTATATATATTCCATTTAAAGAATTAGCAGTTAGATATCATCTTGTAAATACCCTTGCACTAGCAGTTGAAAACTCCTTTATTAAAACAAGTTTTGCTAATAGAACCCAACGGTCTAAAAGTGGATTTATATATTTATTTCGGGAATATTATCCTCAACACAAACAATTTATAGAATGGGCTGAGGATTTAATTATAAAATATAATAAAGAGGAAAAAGATTCTTATGTTTTAAAAGCTGATATAACATCATTTTACGATGCAATATCTCATGATTACTTAGTTAATTCAATTTTTAATTTAGTAGGTAATATACTACCCCAAAAATATGAACCTTTGTTGCGTCAAATTTTACGACCAGAAGTTGAGTTCTATTCTGTAGTGGATAGTTCACTAAAATCAGAGAAAAAACAACAAGGTTTATTAATTGGTAATAGCACAGAAGGATATCTCGCCAATATATTACTTAGTCAATTAGATGAATTAATGATTTCTCATAACTTTAATTATGCCAGATATGTTGATGATATTAAAATAGTTACAAATACAAAACAAGAGGCAATTAGAGCCGTTAATATTCTTCAGGAAGAATTGCATAGAATAGGCTTAAATTTAAACTCTACTAAAACAGAAATTATTCAAAATCCTAAATCTGTAGAAGAGCTATTTAGAAAAGATCATGAAATTTCGTTACCTGATCACTTAAATGAAGAGATATTAAGTGTGAAAAATGATTTAAATAATATCAATTTTGAGCAAAGATCGGAAGATTTTAAAAAAATTAATTTAAATTCTACTTTAAATCAAGAAGATAGTTATACAGTAACATCCTACTTATTCGATTTAAGTAATTTTGACGAATATGATGAAGATTTAGTTATAAATTTAATATCAAAAATTCCAGAAATAATTCAAGAATATCCTAAAACAATTAGAAAAAATACTTGGAGTATTGTAAAAATTATAAATTTTGGATATACCAGTGATGTTATTATTGCAGGTTATAAAGCAATGAATGAGGTTTTTAAAAACCCAAATATTATACATTATGCTAGGACAAGATTAATTCATAATTTAGTTAAACCTAGAAAAAAAGATCCTCCTTATATACTAATGATGGTGAAGAATAATCAAAAACTTTGTGAAAAATTGATTATTATATTTCAAAGTTTCCTATCTACTAAATCAATAGACTTGAATCTTAACGCTTTATATGCGATATGGATATTATCTCACAGAGATAATGGTAAGTATTTTGATGAGGATTTATTTAGAAATAACATCAATAATTATATATCTAGACCCATTTCGCATAATATTTCAAGAATTTTATCATCAATACTTGAACAAAAAAATAGCTTCAACTTTTTTGATTATTTTGATTTTACAGAATTGTCTAATAGTCAAGATAAAATAGGGGTAGATATTTTAGATTATAACTAAAATATATCAGCAATATTTTCGATATTTGAATCTACATCTTTTCTTAGTAAGAGATATAATATACTACAAGCCCTTGATCTACCGATATATCTTAATCTCCTTACAACAATAGTTTCAGAAGTTGCAGGTTCTAATTCAACTAATACAATTATATGATTTTCAAGCCCTTGAAAATCATGCCGAGTTGACCAGGTAATTAATTTGGCTTTATTAGTATTATCATTACTGGATAAATCAAATTTTTTCAAAACAAGCTGTTCTTTCTGTAGTAATAAATTAGTTGCTTCTAAAATCTCATCATTTGGTATATTAGAAAATAGTATTGTTATGTTCTTAGGTATAACTTTATCTACAGTTATCATCCTCAAAATTAATTGTACAACAATATTAATCATTTCTTCATCATTAGTATAATATTCTGTAATAACTTCCTTGAAATGTCTTCGTGGTCTTTGAATTTTCTTATAACTTGGACTGATGTATTCTTTGTAAGAATCAAAAATCTCAGCTGTATTTCTTATGATTTGTTGTAAAGTGTACTGAAATGGTCTAAATATTTGTTGTATCTCATTTTCCTTAGTTTTTTGAGAATCATCTTTAAACATTAGTATGGAAATGATTGATATATCTTGTGTATATTCAGCTATTTCTCTTAAAAATTTTACTTCCAATTGTTGTGCTTCATCAATAATAATTCTAATTTCTGCATATTCCTCATTAATTTTACCATCTAAAATATTTGGAAATAAATTCATTTCCTGAATAGTTAAGATTTGTAAATATTTATTACTTGTATTTATATTTATATGCAGAGAAATCTCATAACTAATATAATTTTTTAATTCTTGGGAACTTGTAATAAATAGAACAAATGTATCTGCTTTGATATCCGATATTGCTTGAGATATTGCAAGTTGTGTTTTTCCAGTTCCAGCAGGTCCTTCAATCAGAATAGGTTGATTAGCTTTATAATAAAAACCATCTAAAATTTTTTGCTGTTCCTTAGTAAGACGAATAATTTTTTCTTGCTCATCTTCTAATTCTGCACTAAGAGATTTTTTGAACTCAATTTGAGGACTAATTAAATCTTTGATTGATTCTACTACTCTCTTTCCAAGAGGTTTATGAGAAGGAAGGCTATGATATTTATATATTTCATTAATTTTCATACTTAAATTATTTAGATCATATCTAAATAATGTCACTTCTTTCTCCATAAAGGGAGCTAAGTTACCTTCTAATATATCAATATGAGGAAAACAAATTGCATATCCACAATTAAACCATTTATTTTTTAAGCTAGGTATTTTTTCTTTTAAAAATAAAGGTAACTTTTTAGAATTAGCTAATTGTTTTGTATATGGATTCTTATACGAAATATCATCACCAGATTTCCATTTATCATTTTCGCCATCATAGGAAAATCTAGTTCCTCCCTTAACTTCAAGAATTAAAAGACCCTTCTGGGGATGAACTAATAAAAAATCTGTTTCGGTCTCTGTTCTACATTTATATTTGTTTTTGAAAACCCAATATCTATCTTGGAAAATATAAAAGTTATCGTCAAGTTGAGAAAGTAGACCATATACTATCTTTTCTCCATATAAATCAGGATTACATGGACCGTCTGGAGGAAACATTTTAGCCATTTTTAATACTTAGTCCTGTTGTTAGTTTGCTTGGATTTATATTTAATGTTATGTTAAAAATATATTGTTTAAAATTATAAGTACATTTTTAAGCTATAAAACCTATGGAAAGCTGAATAAATTAATTTTATTACGGTATAATACCAATATTTCCTGAAAACCAGTATATTGTGTTACAAAAATTAATCTAATCGTTATCATCTTACCAGGAATTGCTAAGATTGACTCAGTTACAATCGTTTCATCATGACTTTAAGCCTTGATTGCTCTCAAAAGCTGTATCATCGGGGAAGGATTAGCAGCCGCTTCTTGATAACGCTGTTCTCTCCACCTAGCCAAACGCAACATATAAGCATCTATTTCCGCACGATTATGGAGATAGTATGTAATAGTAGCATGAATTTTTTCTAAATTCAGTGACGGCAACTCTTCCAGAATTTGTTCAGGTGTAAACCCTTGCAAGTAATAATCAATCACATCATCAATACCGATTCTATGCCCCTTAATACGGATATCATCTGGGTCTAAAAATTCAAAATAATCTTCTAGTTGCATAATTTCACCTTTATACTTGAGATTAGTTTAGTGGACATTTGATTTTCAAAATCAAGAATATCAGTTTTATTCGTCATTTTCACCTATTTCTCCATCTAATTCACGGCGATTTTTAGCCATTTCTTCAACAAAATCATCAAAGAAAGGATCGTCTTTAAAAATACCATCAGATTGAACTAATGGATGAAAATCTTTTAAAATTTCTTCACCGACACTTATAGCAGCATCAGTTGTCAATGATGCGACAATATTTTTCTCCATGTTGTTTTTAGCAACATTAATCTGATTAATTTTTTGATCAACAATTCTATCAATCAATGATTCTAAATCTTGTAAAGTCATTTCGGTAATAGATTGATTGTTTAGCATTTTTTCAATCTCCATAAATAGTATTTGTGAAAAAAGCAACTAAACTTGGCTTTATTTTAGCATACATCCTTACAAAAGCCTAAACCCTCTAGAACACCGATTCATTAATCGTAAGGGCGAAGCATTCGGGTGATAACCTATCACTGAAACCATTGATATTCTGTCCGAATGCTTCGCCCCTACAAGGTAAAAACAGATTACCTAGCATTACTGAATCGACGTTCTAGTAGTATTCAAAAACTTATTAGATATCTCCGAAAATTAAATATGCGTAATTTGAAAACCTTGGTATGGAAAATTCATGAATTGTCCCTACATTTTTTTCTGAGAGGTATAATATACTTATCCTGATGTCATGGTGACAGATGGTACTATTTTAAATTTATTTCCTTTCTGCTGGATCTGGAAAGAACTACAAGACTGTAAAAATTTGATAAAACTACCATTAATCTGTAACTCTTTCATTTGCTTAGTAATAGGTTTACCATATTGTTGATGAAATTTAATTCCTAAAATCCCAATATCAACATAGTTGTTGTTTGCTGTTTTCGTTAACTCTGTAAGAATCATTTTTAGTGCTTTTTCTAAGTCAGCAGCAGAATTGATCTTAGTTGATGAAACAGATGATAACACAGATACAGGGCTGGGAGAATCAAGTTTACTTATTTGCCATTTATTATCTTTGAGTTGAACTTGAAAATCACTACAAGATTGTAAAAACTTGGCAAATGTACCACCTATTTGTAACTCTTTCATTTGTTCAGTAATCGGTTTACCATATTTTTGCTTAAATTTACTGGCTAAAATACTAATATCAAAACTTTCATTTTTAGATTCTTTGCTTAACTCTGACAAAATATTTTTTATGGCCTTTTCTAAATCTAATTTGGTGGTTAAACTATTCACTAATGAGTTATTTTTAACCTGAGAGTTTTTATTATTTTCTGCTGGATTAATATCTTCTTTCTGGAAAAAATGTTGTTGTTCAAAAAGCGTGATGTATAATTCTCCTACATCATCAACTTGATGAATTACAAAATCTGCTGGATAGCTAATAAAAATATCTCTCGCTCGTTTACCTGGTAAATATTTAGCAATGACATTACTAATATTTACTTGATATTTCGTTTTATATAATTTAGAAATTTGAGACAGTTTAATCCAATAATTAGCTGTTTGCTTTTGTTCTTCTTTAATTAAATGTTTAACTTGCAGAACAAATTGATCAATAGATGGTATTTCTGGTAAGGGTTTAATGCTATGGATAATAGTTTTACCTGTGGCATTATTGAAGATATTGATATTTTCCCCCTGCTGACTGACTTGATATACTGTTAACCCATGTTGCTGTAAATTGTTACATAAATTTGTCATTACCTTATCAGATGAACAAACGAAAACTTCTTTAGCTTTGGGATAAAGTTCATGAATAGAAGAACCAAAAGCAATCATTTTTCCATCTGCATTATCCCTACCAGCAGGAACATGAATCAAATCATAGCCACGTTCATGTAATTCTACATCTAGTTTACCCCGATTACTCCAATTAGCAAAGGCAATTTTCACTTGAATCGGACATTGACAAATAGTTCCTAAAAATTTTTCTGTATTGATATTAAGTTGTAAATTTTCCGCATCTAAAAGTAAAACCCCTATTCCTACTGGTACTAAAGCAGGAAACAATGTAGAATTTAAACAGCTATTTAAATCAGATATAACAGGATTGTGATTTCTAATTTCAGCAATTAATTCTGATATAATTGGTACATTTAAAGCTGCGGGAACTAGGAAAGCTTTTAAATATAGTTGTAGCTTATTTATTAGTTCTTCCCTACTGCGAGTTTGACTGAGTAATTCTGTAAATTTAGCACTCAAAGCAGATTGATTAGCTGTTTTTTGCCATTGGACTTTTCTGTACTTTTCCATTAATAATTCTGGCTGCTGTTGTTGAATAGTAATGATGGTTTGGCAGACCTGAGAGACTATTTGATTTAATAAAGCAGAATCAGAGGTAGTAAGCGATCGCTCATGATTTGACATAACTTATACAATATAGTAAAGCATCCTTGAGGAAAATGCGTAATTCTTCAAAAATCTATCAAAAATCTATCAAAAATCTAATTTATACCTAATGTATATTTAGGTTATACCTAATTTATACCTAATTTATATCTAATTTATATCAAGTTTACAGTTTTAGATGTGGGAACATCTCTCAAATAGTATAAAAGTGTGAGTCTACTTTTGGGGAAATTTCCGCACTTGATATTCTCTCGCTGCTGACACTTCATAGGAAAAGCCCAAAGATTGGTGAACTTTTTAAGCGATCGCATTTAGTTCGCTTTCCGGGCTGGCTTTCCACTGTTCCCGACTTTGCCTATGTACTAACAGTTTACACTTAAATTGATTGAACCATGACTCAAGCAAAAACCACGACAATTGAAGGTATCTATGAAGTTTGTATTGGCGTTCCAGAGCCGATTTTAGCAATTCAATATTGGCAACAATTTGGTTATCGCATTGGATCAGTGGGAGAATTAAATGCAGAAACAGCGTATCAATTATATGGGGTAAACTCCTCTTTAAAAGCAATTCGTCTTAATCACCAAGATGCAGATCATGGTTTAATCAGATTGATGACTTGGGAAAATCCCACAAATCAAGGTTTAGGTATTAGTTCCATGAAAATTAAGGGTAATCGCTGGACTACAACTTTAACTGCTGATTTGTTAGGAATTTTAAATCATGGGGAAAATGCCAGAGCCGCAGGTCATACAATTAGATATACTTACCCTTACTGGGAAGTCATTTATCAAAAAGAACACAAAAGCCGTCCCTTTGCTGATCCAGCCGTAGGAGTAAGAGAAATGCTACTGCTGCAACCCTTAACGCGACAGGTGTTATTTCAACGCTTTGGTTATGTCATGCCCTACTATGGCAAAATAAATCACAATGCACCTTTTAGCACCAGTCAATTTACCCATTTGGGGTTAGTAGTTCAAGACGACAGCAAAGAAACCCTGCGGTTTTATGAAGAAGTTTTGGGTTTGTTGCGTGTGCGAGATGATGTAGAAACCAGCTATGAATCTTCTTTTGCAGGACGAGATTTTTTTGACCTCCATCCAGGGGAAAAGTTTATAGTTACGGCTTTTGATGATCCACGTTCTTCTCAAACCAACTTAATGGAAGCTCGCAGTGGTAGACTTTATATTGTACGCTTTCCAGAAAATATCCCCTTAGAATCAAGTTTTACATTTGCTCAACCAGGAAGTTTAGGAATGTGTCTTTACACTTATCGGGTGCAAGGAATACACGATTATTTTGATAAAATTCGGGCAAGTAATGTACAGAAATTTACTAATATTGTAAATAATGAATTTGGAGAAATGAGTTTTTCTTTTGTTGCCCCAGATGGTTATTTCTGGACTTTAGTAGCAAAAAGTTAGGTCAGGAGTCAGGAGTCAGGGGTCAGGAGTCACAGGGGAAACGCATCTAAATTTTATTGACAAAACACCATTTTTATGTATAAACGAAGAAATCCTTATTTATCGTTTGATTGATTTTTTCAGAGTCATCGTGATGGTTTAAATTATTGTCAATAAGTAGACGTTAATGCGAA
>NZ_JAQMTI010000071.1:0-16537 GCF_028329225.1 Sphaerospermopsis kisseleviana CS-549
AGTCAGGAGTCAGGAGTCAGGAGTCAGGAGTCAGGAGTCAGGAGTCAGGAGTCAGGAGTCAGGAGTCAGGATAATAAGAATAAATTTCTTCCCTATTCCCTATTCCCTGTTCCCTGTTCCCTGTTCCCTATTCCCTATTCCCTGTTCCCTATCACCTGCCATATTCACTTAAATTTAAACCGATCACACCCACAATTATTAATACTATGGATACAAATTTCATCAGCGTAAAAGATTCACGAAACCAAACAATACCAATAATACTAATTAAAACAGTACCCAAACCCGCCCATACTGCATAAACAATACTCACTTCTAGTTTTCTGAGACAAAGAGTCAAAAAAGTTAAACAAAGTCCATAGAAGACAAAGATGAAAATTGAAGGTAATATTTTAGTAAATTCTTGAGAAAGTTTCATGCAAATTGTACCAGAAACTTCAAACAGAATTGCTATCATCAGGTAAAGCCAACTTATTAACATACAGTGCAAAATTAGGGTTTTTCAATTATCTCTAGAAAACAACCAAATTTCTATAAAATACTTTACTTTCAACTCTGTCACCTGTCACCTACTAGATAAATAATCTCCCATAGCTGCGGTAAAACCAGCAAATGAACTAAGCTGTTACACAGCTAAATTGTATAATCCTAATATTCTGAACTCTTGTTTAACAGGCAAGATGCCTGTTCCACTTA
The DNA here is from genome assembly GCF_028329225.1 of Sphaerospermopsis kisseleviana CS-549. Classification (NCBI taxonomy): domain Bacteria; kingdom Bacillati; phylum Cyanobacteriota; class Cyanophyceae; order Nostocales; family Aphanizomenonaceae; genus Sphaerospermopsis; species Sphaerospermopsis kisseleviana. The sequence goes on from NZ_JAQMTI010000071.1 coordinate 697, forward strand.
TACAAATTAAATGCACAACAGCTTATAATCTTGAGAAACAATAGAAACCACCCAACTTCTCAGCATTGGCGAAAGTATAGATTTGAAGAATTTAATAACGTATGACAGCTTAAAATACGTAATAAAATGTAACATCGTGTGAAAAACTTATATTTAAGAAAAACTTATATTTAATTTGTTGGTAACTGTGGATTCGGTAATTAACACCAGTGGTTTTCCCAAAAATTCTCCAACTACAGCTAAAATCAAAAATATCAACAGCGATCGCTCAACTCACCAGTCCACTCTGGTAGACATTATTTGTGTAGTAGCGTATACTGTACGGTAAGTGTAGCCATATCATTGCGCCTTATATTCGCCCAAAACTTGATTCAACTATGGAAGTCCTAGAACTCAAACGCGAAATCGAAACGTTGTCTAGCCGCCTGGGTAAAACCCAGGACTATCTTTGACGTACCTGCACTCAAAGCCAAAATTCAAGACCTAGAACAAATATCAGCCCAGCCAGAATTTTGGGACGACCAAAACCAGGCACAACAAACATTACAAGAACTCAACGATCTGAAATCTCACCTGGATCAGTATTATCAATGGCAAGCAAATCTAGAAGATACAAAAGCAGTCGTTGAACTATTAGAACTAGAAACCGACGAAGCACTACTACAAGAAGCAGAAACCACCGTTACTAAATTAAATCGTGACCTTGACCAGTGGGAATTACAACAATTACTATCGGGTCCTTATGACTCTCAAGGTGCGGTTTTAACCATTAACGCCGGTGCAGGTGGCACAGATGCCCAAGACTGGGCATTTATGCTCATGCGGATGTATACCCGTTGGGCAGAAGACCACGGTTACAAGGTAACATTAGCCGAAGAATCAGAAGGCGACGAAGCGGGCATTAAATCAGCTACCCTAGAAATTACAGGTCGTTATGCCTATGGTTACTTACGTTCGGAAACTGGTACTCATCGCCTAGTCAGAATTTCCCCCTTCAACGCCAACGGTAAACGACAAACCAGTTTTGCCGGGGTGGAAGTCATGCCACAAATAGATAACTCTGTAAAATTGGAAATACCAGAGAAAGATTTAGAAATCACCACGTCTCGTTCTGGTGGTAAAGGTGGGCAAAACGTCAACAAAGTGGAAACCGCAGTGCGGATAGTTCACATCCCCACAGGTTTAGCAGTGCGTTGTACAGAAGAACGTTCTCAACTGCAAAACAAAGAAAAAGCCCTAGCCCGTCTCAAAGCGAAATTATTAGTCATTGCCCAAGAACAACGCGCCCAAGAAATCGCCGAAATTCGCGGTGATATGGTAGAAGCTTCCTGGGGCAACCAAATCCGTAACTATGTCTTTCATCCTTACCAAATGGTCAAAGATTTACGTACAAATACGGAAACAACCGCCATTACTGACGTGATGAATGGTGAAATTGATGCTTTCATTCAAGCCTATCTGCGGCAAGAAAATCAATTGGTAGAGGGTTAGGTGATTGGTGATTGGTGATTGGTGACTGGTGACTGGTGACTGGTGACTGGGAGGATGAATAACCCAATGCCCCATGCCCAATGCCCAAATGATGTAAAGTTATATGTAGACAGATGAATCAAAAAATCATGAGCAATACTCCTGCAAACGAACCCAAACCCAGCTACGTCAAACTAGCCATGCGAAACATGGTAAGAAAAGGTGGCACATCCCTCAAACATTTTGGACTAACTGCTGTAGGATTGTTAGCTGTCTTAGTTGGTCTTGCTTACCTCACTCGCTAACAAAGGTGATTGCGTGCTTTCTCAATTTGAACCCCCTAAATTTGAACCCCCTAAATTTGAACCCCCTAAATTTGAAATATTTATAGAAAACTGTGATCAAGAGTCTTCCCCAGTTGTAGGGGAAAACATCTGGGAAAGCTGGTTTCAAAAATGGCTGGAAATTCTCACTCCTGAACTTCCACAGGCTTTAAGTTATGAAATCGGGCTGCGTTTGACAAATGATGCCGAAATTCAAGAATTAAACGCCCAATATCGTCAACAAGATAAACCCACAGATGTTTTAGCCTTTGCAGCCTTAGAAAACAACTTCCCCCAAACCGAGGAAATGCTGGCTGATCAACCTTTGTACTTGGGTGATATTATTGTATCTATAGATACTGCTGCTCGTCAAGCTGAACAACAGGAACATAGTTTAACCACAGAGTTAGCTTGGTTAACTGCTCATGGGTTATTGCATCTTTTAGGCTGGGATCATCCTGATGAGGAAAGTTTGATGGAAATGTTAAAAAAACAAGTAATTTTACTACATTCGGTAGGTATTATTGTTAACTTAAAATAGCGGATGTAGACAGGATATTGACATTGGGTGGCGATGATTACAAAATTCAAAATTATTGTCACAAATTCTTTAAAATTCCCTCAAACTTTTATTCTACCCTTAAAATTAATCAAGATTACCACCTGATAAGATTTGTATTCTCCAGTATATGTCCCAACAAGTTTCCCCATCAGCAACACCAAAGCGCTTACCAACCCTTGTGTCTAAAGAACGGGAGTTTTCCTGGCAAATAGCCTCTAATTTATTTGTGAGTTTTAAGTATGCTTGGGCTGGAATCAGCTATAGTTTTCACACTCAACGCAATTTTCGGATTCATATAGCTGTTGGCTCTTTTGCGATCGCATTGAGTCTTTTTTTGCACCTAAAACCTGTAGAAATAGCTATCATTGCTATCACTAGCGGTTTGGTGTTGACGTTGGAGTTAGTGAATACAGCGATTGAATCTTTGGTAGATTTAACAGTTAAGCAAACTTACCATGACTTAGCTAAAATCGCTAAGGATTGCGCTGCTGGGGCTGTACTGGTATCTGCTTTTGTAGCTTTGCTAGTGGCTGCTATACTTTTACTTCCCCCTTTATTAGCTTTAATCATGACTGCTATTTAAAGGGGTTCTAACAGTGCAATTTTCGATATGATTGATGTAATTGGATTTTTTACCAATTACCAATTACCAATTACCAATTACCAATTACCAATTACCAACCTAAATCTAAAATCCAAAATCCAAAATCCAAAATCTAAAATTGTCTTAGGTACAAATTGTGATTATAGTTATTGATAATTACGATAGTTTTACATATAATTTAGTACAATATTTGGGAGAACTAGCCGTAGATTTCCCAGTTGCTGCTGATTTAAAAGTTTTTCGTAATGATAAAATCACTGTAGAGGAAATCAAGGCTTTAAAACCAGATGCAGTGGTAATTTCCCCAGGTCCTGGTCGTCCAGAAGATGCAGGAATTTCCTTAGATGTAATTGTAAAACTGGGTTCTAGTTTACCAATTTTAGGTGTTTGCTTAGGACATCAAAGTATTGGTCAAGTATTTGGTGGTAAAATTGTTTCCGCACCAGAATTGATGCACGGTAAAACTTCCTTAGTATCTCATAAGGGAGTAGGGGTTTTCCAAGGATTAGAAAATCCTATTACAGCTACCAGATATCATAGTTTAGTGATTGACCGTGAGACTTGCCCGGAAGTATTAGAAATCACCGCTTGGGTGGAAGATGGGACAATTATGGGAGTACAGCACCGGAACTATCCTCACATTCAGGGAGTCCAATTTCATCCAGAGAGTGTTTTAACTGCTGCGGGTAAGCAGTTACTCAGAAATTTTCTGGAACAATTACAGGTAAGAGAGTGATTCATGAAACGACGAGAATTATTGGGTTATGCTGGTGCTGGTTTAGCAACTGCTTTAGTTACTAATTTCAGTTCTCACCTGCCAGTTAATGCCCAATCTAGTGGTGTATCAGTTCAGTGGTTGGGTCACACCTGCTTTTTGTTTACTGGTGGGGGTGTAAAAATTCTCGTCAATCCTTTTCGGACAGTTGGTTGTACTGCTGGTTATCGTCCCCCCAAAGTTGTAGCGGATTTGGTAATGATTAGCAGTCAATTGTTAGATGAGGGTGCGGTGGAAGGACTACCGGGAAATCCTAAGCTGATTTATGAACCGGGTGTGTATGAATTTAAAGGTTTGAAGTTTCAAGGAATTTCTATAGATCACGATCGCAAAGGTGGCAGACAATTTGGTAAAAATACTGCTTGGAAATGGACTCAGGGGGGAATTAATATTTTACATTTGGGTGGGGCGGCTGCACCTATTTCTCTTGAACAAAAAATCCTCATGGGTCGTCCTGATGTAGCTTTAGTTCCCGTGGGTGGTAGTGCTAAAGCTTATAATGCCCAAGAAGCAAAACAAGCTGTGGGGGTGTTAAATCCTAAGTTGGTGATTCCTACCCATTATCGCACTCAAGCCGCTGATCCTAATAGTTGTGATATTACACCTGTGGATGATTTTCTGAATTTAATGTCGGGTGTGAATGTGCGCCGGAGTAATGGGGATACGGTGAATATTGCTTCTGGGAATTTAAAAGAAAATACGGAAATTCAGGTTTTGAGTTATAAGTTTTAACTTGGTGAAAACAAGACTGGAAACAAAAAGCGATCGCCTTTCTGTGAGATTAAATCAAAAGTGCGATCGCTAATTTTTAGTTACAAATAATTCTTAATTCTGAAAATCTTGATATAGCAACAGTCAGGAGTCAGAAGTTCCAGGAGTCGTAGGGGCGAAGCCTGCCTGTCGGCAGACAGGCATTCGGAAAACAAGCTGGGATAAAAATTGATAATTTATCGCCCGAATGCTTCGCCCGTACAGGAGTCAGGATCAAGTTTTTTCTTCCCAATCACCAGTCACCAATCCCCAGTCCCCAATCACTTATGCTGTATACCATTCTGGAGTTAGCTTATCTGCATCAGCAATAGGTGTTTCAGTAGCGATTGTTCCATCCATAGTCCAGATTTTATCTGCACCGGTTTGTTGATCTCTCCAGTAAACATCAGTCTTACCATCACCGTTAAAGTCACCAAGAGATGCGGTATAACCAGGGGTGTTGCTGGGTAAGAAGGCTTCAGAACTGATGCTGGTACCATCCATTAACCAAGCTGTGTTTTCGCCGGTTGTGGCATTATGCCAGAAGATATCGGTTTTACCATCGGTGTTGAAATCACCAATTTTAGCAGTCCAACCTTCGCCCAGTGATTTAACAACACCTTCGGTAACAAAGATACCGTTCATTGTCCAAATCTTGTTCTCACCGGTTGCAGTGTTGCGCCACAAAATATCTGTCTTTAAGTCGCCGTTGAAATCTCCAAGAGAATAACCCCAAGAGACATCTTGAGATTGTAAATTGTATTTGGTGGCTTCGCTACCATCCATAAACCAAGCTGTGTTTTCGCCGGTGGTAGTATTGCGCCAGAAAATATCGCTTCTACCGTTACCATCAAAGTCAACGATGGTTGCTGTTAAAGCTACATCTGTGGTTTCTAAAACAGTGGCACTAACTACAGTTGTTCCGTCCATTTGCCAAATAGCATTTTGACCGGTGGTGTTGTTACGCCAGAAAATATCGGTTTTGCGATCGCCATTAAAATCGCCAATTTCTGCTTTCCAACCTGGATCAACTCTATCTAATGTCAGGAAACTAGCAACTCTTGTTCCATCCATTAAGACAACTACATTTTCACCAGTTTGTTCATTGCGTAATAAGAAATCTGTCTTATTATCGCTGTTGAAATCAGCAGTTTTATAACTCCAGGTTGATAGGTCATAAGTACCTAAAGAAGCCTGTTCAATAACTGTTGTACCATTCATCAGGCGCACTAAAATTTCACCTGTTTGGACATTTACCCACATTTTATCAGTTTTTCCATCACCATTGAAATCTGGAACAATGGCGGCACTGGTTAAATAAGGATTGGGATTTGGGTTAGCACTTAAAGGTGGTAATGTGGGTAGATTATTTGTAGGTAAATCACTTGGCATTTGGGGCAATAATGAATCTGCTGGTGAAGGTGCAGAACTACCACCACCGGGCAGTGAGATATCAAGAGGGCTTGTCAAATCTTGTGATGTTTGGCGAGATTCTACCGCCCAACTTGTTGTATTTAAATCTAATCCTGATTTACTAGGCATGGTCTGTTTTTATGAGTAATTAATATAAAGTTTTAATTTATGGAAAATAAAGATTCTGTAAATAACAAACATTTACTAAAAAAAATAACGGACAATTGTTATTGTTTATAGATATTTTAGAGATGTTGAAAATGATGAATTATGAAAAATTAAAAGTTATCCATGAGCAATCAAAAAAACTTTTATTTTTTGTTGATCAATGTCAGAATTTAAGCATCAAATCCTGTTTTGTTGACAATACCTTTAGATCCCCGTTGAAGAAGTCGGGGATCTGAGTAATTCAAAATTGGCTAAAATAATTGAGATTAGCAATTACAAACTTTACTGAGTAACTTTGCTAAAGTTAAAAACAACACTATATCTTTGAAGGTAAATCGGCTATGAAATCAGAATATCGGCAACGTCGTGAACAGGTAATGTCGAAAATTGGGCAAGGAACAGCGATTTTTCACAGCGCACCCACAGCAGTCATGCACAACGATGTCGAGTATGTTTACAGACAAGATAGTGATTTTTATTACTTGACTGGTTTTAACGAAGCGCAAGCGGTAGCAGTGTTAGCACCCCATCACGAAGAACATCAGTTTATTTTGTTTGTGCAACCCAAAGATAAAGAAAAGGAAGTTTGGAATGGTTATCGTTGCGGGGTGGATGCTGCAAAGGAAATTTATGGTGCAGATGCAGCTTATCCTATTGCAGAGTTAGATGAGAAATTACCGCAATATTTAGAAAAAGCAGATCGGATATATTATCATATTGGACGGGATGGTAATTTCAACGAAAAAATTATCAAACATTACCAACGTTTACTGCGTACCTATCCCAAACGGGGAATAGGACCCACAGGGATAGAAGATACCAGCACAGTTTTACACAGTTTGAGATTACATAAAAGTAAAACCGAACTAGACTTAATGCGTCAAGCGGCGGATATTGCAGTGGAAGCACACAACCACGCTTTAAATATTACCGCACCGGGAAGATATGAATATGAAATACAAGCAGAAATAGAACATATTTTCCGGTTAAGGGGTGGGATGGGTCCTGCTTATCCTTCCATTGTTGCGGCGGGAAGAAATGCTTGCGTTCTGCACTACATTGAAAATAATTGTCAGATGCAAGAAAACGAATTGTTATTAATTGACGCTGGTTGTGCTTACGGTTATTACAATTCAGATATTACCAGAACATTTCCCGTAGGTGGGAAATTTACAGGAGAACAAAAAGCGTTATATGAAATAGTATTGGCAGCACAAAAACAGGCGATAGAAGAAGTTAAACCAGGTAATGCTTTTGATGCACCTCATAAAAAAGCAGTGCGGATTTTAACAGAAGGTTTGGTAGAATTGGGTTTATTGAAAGGAGAGATTGATAAATTAATAGAAGAGGAAAAATATAAACCATTTTATATGCACAGAACGAGTCATTGGTTAGGGTTAGATGTGCATGATGTGGGAATTTATCAACATGGAGAAAACCCGCAAATTTTACAACCGGGACAGGTTTTAACTATAGAACCGGGTTTATATATTGTACCGGATACTGAACCAGCAGAAGATCAACCAGCAATTGATCCGCGTTGGGTGGGAATTGGGATTAGAATTGAGGATGATGTGTTGGTTACTGCTACTGGAAATGAGGTTTTAACTGCGGGAGTTGCGAAGGAAATTGAGGATGTAGAAAGATGATATAGATCCCCGACTTCTGATAAGAATTTTCAAATTTATGGAGAGGATAAAAAAGAAGTCGGGGATCTGGTTTTTGTCTTTTATAGTTTACTTTAGTAAACTTTGGTTATTAGCCCGGAAATTCATTTCTGGGCGGGTGTGAAAGCTAACAGATAAACCCGATCACCCGCCTGGGAATGAATTCCCAGTCTAATAGCAAAAGTCATCTAAAGATGACTAAAGAACAGAAAATTGTAAAATTGGGTAGGGGTTTAGCAATGCTAAACCCTTACAGCTATAATCTCAAACTAATACCCTTAGTTACCGCTGTCTACGATTTCACAGCTTTCTAACAGTTCCTTTAATTCGTTCTTGCTATCATTAGCAGATTTAAAACCAACCAAGCTAGAAATTACACCAATACCTATGTTAAGATGGCTTTGTTCAATTTTGCCATTGTAAAATAAACAAACACTACCAAAAGTAAAAACTGCTGATAGCGTACCGATGGCAATTTTAACTTTATATCCTAACTGAATTTGCCAAATGTACGCATTGAAAGCTTGCTTTTCTTGTTCTGGGCTTATTTTGGAGTTTTGATATTACAGTTTATTAAAGTTTATGAATAAATCAAAAACACCAGTAGAGGTTAAAAGTCAAGATGGTGGTGACGACACATCTAGACGTTTTCGTTATCAACATACTTATGCCGCAATATTATCTCTGTCATTATTAAATGATAAGACTGAAATACGTGCTATATATTGTGAACACCATGAAGATATTTTAGTAGAAAAATTTGACGGTAAACTCATTGGTATTCAAGTTAAAACTAAAGAAAAAGAACAATACCCATTTAGAAGTTATGATGATCCAGTAATTCAATCAATTAGTAGATTTATACAGCATGAGTTAAATTTTCCTGACCAATTTCAAAAATATATAATAGCCACCAATTGTGGATTTTATGACAAAAAAAACCATAAAAATAACTTGGCATACCTATTAATTTTAGCTGGGGAGGTTGACATAGATAAAGATAATTTAGATAAATATGAAGATTTAAAGACTTTTCTTGATAAGTTGAATAATGAAACAGACGAAAAAACCATTATAAAGGTATTAAAAAAAATAGAGCTTCCAGGAGATATACCAGGGCTAAATGATGTAGAACATAGGTTATTTAGTAGATTATCAGAGTGTTTAACACATCAGAATTTAACAAATATAACCAATTCACAAGTTAATGATATTAAGGACAAACTTATTTCAAAGTGTAATGCAGCTAGTTCGCTGGTTCATCCTCTAGAAGCTGAATATTACTATCTCTTCAGTAGTCCGAGTGAACAAAAATCTAAGATAGAGATTGAAGCCAAAAAAATTACAAAAGAAACTCTTGAATATATAATCAATAAAGTTGTAAATCAATCATCTAAACAAAAATTTAGTGATATACTTTTACCAGTTAAATTTGATGAAAATTTAAACACTAACATTTACTCATGCAACCCTGAACATTTTGTTGGTAGAGATAGAGAGAAAAAATATTTTTGGGACTTTATAGACAACATAAGAAAAGGTAAAGCTGAAAAACACCTTATTTGCTTTGAAGGTAATTATGGTATAGGAAAATCATCCTTGATTTTAAAATTACAATCAGAAAGTAAAAATTCTCATAGTAAAAATGTGTTTTTTGAGCAATTTGATACAAAATTTGCACGAACTGAATATTTTGGATATGAAGCAATTATAAAAGCTATTGACAATGCAATTGATAAAAAATTCATTGACTTAAATCTATGTATATGTGATGAAATAGAACCAACAGAAAATTCACGCTTTCTGGATGACCCAACTATCGAAAAAGTATTAAACTATTTAAAGGAAAATAGTAAAGTTATTGTGATATTCTTTGATCACTTTGATCATCTACTCAGAAAACCAAGACTAGAAAGTACATTTGATTTTTTTGAGAACTTAATTCATGAATTCAGCTATGATAAAACAAATATAGTATTAGGGTTTTCTTGGACAAGTGCAACATCTTTATGTCTAGATCCAAACATAAGACATAGGTGGGAAAAATTGACAACAGAAACAATGGAAGTATTGCCAATTGAAGAGTTTGTACCTAGAGAAGCTAAGGAATTTATTAAAATTTTCAGAAAAAGATTAAAATACAAATCACCCAAAATTAAAATAATTGAAAAATGGCTTGAAGAAAAATGTTCTCCTTTCCCTTGGCTACTTAGAAGGTTATTAAATAAATTTTATAATCATAAAGTAGATTCTTACTTTACCATAAAAAATCAAGAAATTCGTGAATTGGTAATTAATATGCTTAAAGATGATTTAAAGAAGTTACAACCCAGAGAATATGAATGTCTAAAGAAAATAGCCAATTTTGAGTCTAATATATTTGAATCTTATGAAAAGGAAATACAAGTTTTAATAGAAAAATTATTCATTATTCCATCTGATTATGAATACATAGTTAGAGATGATATTTTGCGTGAGTATATTTTAACTAAGGACATTACATTACCAGATTTGAGTATAACTTACATCCCTAAACGTCCTGTAGATTTTATATTAAATGTATTTCGTTTACTGAAAACAGAAATAACTAAAAAAGAACTAATGACTAAAATAATTGAATGTAAAATGATAAGAGGTGATTTTGAATCTAGGAATGTTGATAATATTCTTAGTGATCTACGTCATTTCTTTCAGGTTGAATATGATACAGAAACCAAATCAATTAAAATAAAACAAGATTTACTAGACCTAGATGATCATGAAATCTCAAATCATTTAAGAGGTCAATTACAAGAACATCTAGTTATTAAAGAAATATACAAAAATAAACATAAAATCAAGCCTGGAGAATATTTTACAAGAGATATGTTGGCAGAGTTAGTAAGAACATTATACCCTACTGAATCTCTGGAATTGTATACAGATGAAGATGTTACATTACCATTACTTTCAATATCTACTAAAAAGAAGGTAAAGATAAGGGATAAATCTGACCATTATACTAGCAGATTACTTTCCTGGTTTCGTTTTGCAGGAATAATTGAACAAGGTGAAAATTCAATATTTTTAATACCTACTAATCGTCTTGGTAAAGAAAAAGGTAAGATAATAAAGGAAGAGACTACAGAAGATGCTAAACAGTTAGAATTGTTTTGAAAGGTGACAGATGAATAGTTTATCTTTCTCTGCTTCAGCAGGGAATAAATTCCTCCGATAAGCTGCTATTTCTTCATCAATTTCTGCATCTGTTAAAGGATGAACAGCTTGTAATTCCTGGGTTTCTTGACATAATTGGCTAAATTCTTCAGCTAATTTCTGTCTGTGGGGATCTGGTTGATAATTCCTTTTTAGTTCCTGCATCATTTTAATTTTCTCCTCCAGTAATTTTTGTGCTGGTTCTCCAGAAAGAATTGTAATTTTTTGACTTTCTTGATTGAGATTTTGTTTTTCTGCTAATACTTTTAAAGCATCAGTAATCACTTCATTAGGTGTTTTATATTTACCTGTTTTTAACTGTTCCTGCAATAACTTCTCTTGTTCTGAATCCAAAATAATTTGTATCATATTTCTTACCCTGTTACCAGTTTTATATAATTATAACCATCAACATTGAGTTATTTTGTTGGGTTGCGCTTTCTTTGTACCCAACCTACGGATCTGCGGTTTATTATTCCCAAAAAAATAGGGACAGTTTACACCATCCCCATTAATTTCCTAATATTTAAAACTCAAAACCCTTACAGTTGAGGAACAAACTGTTGCTTATCAGGTACTTCAGTGTACTCAGCGACAATTTGCCGGAACTCGTCACCGTCAATGGTTTCTTTTTCAATTAACAGATCAACTAAGCGATCTGTAACTGCACGGTGTTCACGAATAATTTTCTTCGCGTTTTCATAACACTCTTCGGCGATCGCTCTCACTTGAGCATCAATACGAGAAGCTATAGACTCAGAATACTCGGATCTGGTTGTCCAGTCACGACCTAAGAAAACTTCACCTTGTTGACTTTCTAAAGATAAAGGACCTAAGTCAGACATCCCAAACCGTGTTACCATTTGTCTGGCCATTCCTGATAACTGTTGCAAGTCTCCACCCGCACCAGTTGTCACTTCCGCAGCACCAAAAATTACTTCCTCTGCTGCACGACCACCCAAAGCACCTGTAATTCTCGCTTTCAGTTGAGAACGGGAAATTAAACCCTGTTCTTCATTGGGCATAAACCAGGTTAAACCCTGTGCTTGTCCTCTGGGAATGAGGGTAACTTTCTGTACAGGATCATGGTCTTTTAATAAAGTACCCACCAAAGCATGGCCAACTTCATGGTAAGCAATTAACCGCTTACTCTTGCTGTCTACTAAAGGAGTACCTTCCATCCCTGCAACTACTCTGTCAACTGCATCATCAATTTCTAACAGGGTAATTGCTTCTTTGCGTCTTCTGGCGGTGAGAATAGCTGCTTCGTTGAGGAGGTTAGCAAGATCCGCACCACTGAAACCAGGGGTACGACGGGCGATCGCTTCTAAGGAAACACTCTTGTCTAATTTCTTGTTCCGTGCATGAACTTCGAGAATTTCCAAACGTCCTTTAATATCGGGAGCGTCAACTGTTACCTGTCTGTCAAAACGACCGGGACGCAATAGCGCAGAGTCGAGAACGTCAGGACGGTTGGTAGCTGCAATAATGATGATGCCAGTATTACCTTCAAAACCATCCATTTCTGTTAACAGTTGGTTTAAGGTTTGCTCCCGTTCATCATTACCACCACCGATACCAGCACCCCGTTGACGACCTACAGCGTCAATTTCATCAATAAAGATGATACAAGGAGCGTTATCTTTCGCTTTTTTGAACAAGTCGCGGACACGGGAAGCACCCACACCCACAAACATTTCTACAAACTCTGAACCTGAGATAGAGAAGAAAGGAACACCCGCTTCACCAGCGATCGCTTTTGCTAATAAGGTTTTACCTGTTCCTGGAGGCCCTACCAACAGCACACCTTTAGGAATTTTCGCGCCTACTGCGGTAAATTTCTCCGGTTGTTTCAAGAAAGTAACAACTTCCTGTAATTCTTCCTTAGCTTCTTCAATTCCTGCCACGTCATCAAATTTTACGCCTGTTTTCGCTTCCATTTGGAAACGAGCGCGAGACTTACCAAAATTCATCGCTTGGCCAGGACCACCGGGAAGGTTATTAGAGCGACGGAACAAAAAGAATAAACCAGTAATCAACAACACTGGGAACAAAAGATTACTTAACAAACCCCAGATCGCGCCATCATTGCGGATAGGATGAGCATCAAAGCTAACGTTATGTTCTTTAAGTTTATTGATCAACTCAGGAGCGTTAACAGGTAAGTCTACTCTCCAGCGTTGAATGCGGTTTTCAATATCTTGGTCGTTAGCTTCGATAATTGCAGTTCTGCCACCATCGTACAAGTCTACACTGGTAACGCGATCAGCGTCCAAGTATTCTAAAAAGCGCCCATAGGTCATGCGGGTATTAGCTGCATTACGGCTGTTATCTGCTGGTTGACCGGCAAAAGTACCTTGCCAGAAGAAAAAGCCAATTACTAAGGCCAGCACGGACCAAAGTGCTACAATTCTCCAAGAAAATTTCATCTGTTAATTTGCCTCTAGTACCAATATGACTACTTTTGTAACGGATGTTTATAAATCCATTTTGTAATTTCAGCCATGACAGCGTAGTTTGCTTATGGCAGATTCATGAAATTTTTCTAGAATCTTAATTAAATTTAACCTAATTCTCATACTAATACCAATTGAAAATTCCAAATTAAAAGTTAAATCTTCCCAAAAGCTTATCTATCAAGGGTTTTGGGCTGATTTCTTTTTTGCTCTCCCTGATACTCATTTTACGCTAAACCACGCTGAATCATCAAATATATTTAGTTTTATTTATTTGTGTTTATGCGTAATGTTTTAAATTATAAAGAGTTAATTATAGTTTATAATATAAAGAATACGAAAACATAGAATATTGAACCACGAAGGAACGAAGAAACGAAGGTAAGAGTTTTTAAAGATGTTGTTTGTGATGGGTGATAGTGCGATCGCTGATATTGAAAATAATATTTCAAATATCAGGACTTACGCAAAAGGGAACGAAAGTAGGGGTAATTCATGAATTACCCCTACGCAAGAATAAGGTTTTCAGTCACATCTTGCGTAAGTCCTATATAAATGAAAACAATAATATGGAACTATCTCAAATTATAGAGAATACAACAACTAACACAAGTAATATTCATTACGAGATTGAAGATAGGTTCTTTGCTAAACCTTACGAGATTGAAAATCAAACTACAAGTAATTATGAGGTCAATCACGAAGTAGATACACGTCAAAAAAAGCAAATATTAATATTAATAAGAACTATTGTAGGTTTATTTATTGCTGGTATTATTATAGGTATTATTTATCGCTCATATACTAAGCCTTGTACAGCAGGAGAAAAAAAGAATTTGGGATTTGGTGTGTAGTAGATAATAGCAGAATTAGTCGGGGCGATAAAACCCTATTCCCCAACATCACCAATATCCGTCGTGATCAAGGTATTCAAGCCTTCCAAAAAGGTGATTATCAAGAAGCTGCTAATTTATTTGAACAAGCTATACAAGCAAATAAAACTGATGTCGAATCCAGAATTTATTATAATAATGCCTTAGCCCGTCAAAAAAGTTCTCCTTTTACTTTAGCAGTAGTTGTACCAATAGATAGAGAAACTAATAATATTGCTCAAGAAATATTAAGAGGTGTAGCCCAAGCGCAGAATCAATTTAATCAAAATAAAGGATTAAATGGCAGATTACTAGAAATAGTTATTGGTAATGACAGTAACAACTCTAATGAGGCTAAAGCAGTAGTTAACGCAATCATTAAAGATTCATCTATCTTAGGGGTAATAGGACATAATTCTAGTGACGTTACTCAATCTCTACTACAAGATTACGAAAAAGCCAAACTAGCAATTATTTCTCCTACTGCAACTAGCGCAGATTTAAAAAGCTCTGTTTTTTTTAGAGTAGTTGATTCTGATAAAATTACTGGTCAAAAATTAGCTAATTATGTTTTCAGTAGTTTGAAATTAAAACAAGTCGTAATTTTTGCCAATCCTCAAAGTGCCTATAGCAAGAGTATTAGTGAAGCATTTACCAAGGATTTTCAAAAGCAAGGAGGTAAAGTAGTTCAAAAATATTCATTTAACTCTAGTTTCTTTGGTGATTATATTTATGAAAGTATCAATAAATATAAAGCAGAAGCAGCGATGCTATTTCCAGATACAAAAAATACTGGTAAAGCTATTGACATTGCTAAAGCAAATCTAGATTTTTATAAAAATAATCCTGATCAACAAATGTTACAGTTGCTAGGAGGGGATACTCTTTATAGTTATGAAACCTTAATCCAAGGTAGAAAAGCTGTGGAAGGTATGATCTTATCAGTTCCTTGGTTTAGAGGAACATCAGCAGCAGAAGAGTTTGCCAAAAAATCAAAAGAACTATGGGGAGGGGATGTTAGTTGGCGTACAGCTACTAGCTATGATGCTACACAAGCATTTATCAAGGCTTTATCAAACAATGCGTCTCGTCAGACAGTATTAGAAAGATTAAAAAACGTTGATTTGTCTGCAAATGAAACATCAGGTTATCCGCTCAAGTTTACAGATAACATGGAGAGAGATGGAAAACCTGTTCTTCTAGAGGTTAAGAATGGTAAATTTGTGCAAATTGATGAATCAAAAGCTAGTTTACTCGATTCTCCATAATAAGCTCATCTTAACTTAAAGTGATGGCGAATGATGTAATAAATTACAGATAATTGCTATTGTTCATCCTTGTGCATCAATGGACGTAACCCATTTAAATCGGCTACTATAGGAGAACCATTATGTATTACTGTCGCTGCTAAGGGGTGCATTCCAAAGGTTGCAGCTAGTCCTAATGCGGCTAAGTTGGGAATTACTGCTAAACTGATATTCTGTTTAATTACAGTTTTGGTTTCATGGGCGATCGCCATTGCATCCACAAAAAATGATCAAAGGTTGGTGACTGGTGATCGGTGATTGGGGACTGGGGACTGGGGA
>NZ_JAQMTI010000072.1:0-4271 GCF_028329225.1 Sphaerospermopsis kisseleviana CS-549
AATTAATGCTCCTGTGGTAATTATTGTAGAAGCTAAAAATGAAAATATTAAAGGTGGTTTGGGTCAATGTGCAGCAGCAATGTTAGCAGCACAGTTGTTTAATGAACAGGAAGGTAATGAAATTAAAACTGTTTATGGTGCTGTGACAACTGGAGATATTTGGAAGTTTTTAAAGTTGGTAGGGACAGAGATTTTTATTGATTTGAACAATTATTATATTAAGGAGTTAAACAAGATTTTAGGTATTTTGTGTCAAGGTGTTGGGGGTTGAAAATTAATCTCCTCCGGTGCTGCACTCCACGCTCTAAAATAATGAGGATGTTTTATAATAGTGTAAAGACAATAATTATATTGAGGTAAAAAATATGGCACAAAGTCCATCAGAGAGAATTGTGAGACGTGGAAGAGTATTTCCTGAAATTCAATGGACAGAAGAACAAAAAGCCCAAGATAGAGCGAGAAGAAAGGCATTTTCAGATCGTTGTTGGGTGATTTTTGAGCGTTTAAAACCAGAAATACTCGATAAATACTATGGTTGGTACATTGCTATTGAACCTGATAGCGGTGATTATTTTATTGATCAGGATCAAGAGGTAGCAAGTAAAATGGCTAGAGAAAAGTATCCTCATTTAATTCATCATATTTATGGCATTAATGAAAGGGGAGTTAGTGGCAGAATATGATTGAGGGGAGATTTAGAAATAAAGGTCAAATGCAAGCATCCCAATTTTGAAAAAATAAACATAACCACACCAAAAACTCTCTTCCCTTTGTGTATTATAACCCTTTGAGCAAGAGTTTAGAGCATACTACAAACGTGCATCCTTTACGATAATACATCCGATTTTGTAAGGGATACAATCAGATCAAGGGTGGGGCAGTTTTTTGTTAGTTTTTTAAGTATATTTACGGTATATATATTGAATTTAAAGGTTTATGATAAAAACTAAAATAGTCTGGTTTAATTAATAAAATTACTTGTGAAGGCAGAAAGCATGAAACCCGGATTTCTCACAAGCCAAAAAAAACATTCATAAAGAGCAAAACAAAGGAAGTTTATTTGCTACATAAGTAGGGAAGATGAAAAAAGGAAATCTCCTAAGTATAGATTTGATAGATTTTGTTAAATATCAAGAAGTATTCAGGTAAAATATACTGATATAAATAATTGAGTATTAAAATTAGACATGACAAAAAAGAGTTAAGAAAAAAACTTTTATCCCCACCCTAAATTAAAGCTAAAAATGAGAGTAATAATCGTCACAAAAGAATTAACCAGGATTTGGTAACAACTGCAAACAACGGTAAGCAGTAGCATAAATATGCTGATAGGGACAAGAACTATTAATTGCAATTAAAACTCGCCGGGTACTCACAGTAATCAAAGCTCCTAACTTCAACAATTTGGTACGGATAGTCCCAACTTGAGCATTCTGTAATTCAGTTTTAACTAAACATTTATTTCGCAAAGCATTCATTAAAACATAAGCTATGGAAGAGAACCACAAACGTAGTTGATTACCAGCAAATGTATGGGTACTGGTTCTATCGCTAAATAGTTCTAATTGTTGTTCTTTAAAACGATTTTCCATCTCACCTCTAGGACAATATTTCTGGGTATAAACTTCACTTGGAGGCATCTTATTAGTAGGAATTGAGGTAACAACAAAACGGATATTAGTTCCCTTTGCCCCATACTCAACTTTAGTTACTACACGACGACTACGACTCCAAGATTTATGGGTTTGATAGTCAATAGTTTTATACCAAGTTGAGTTTTCTATCAGATTTGATGCCAGTTCAGGAAGTTCAATATCTGGAACAAATAGAGTTTCTAAAAAGGAAACTACCGTGGATAGCTTTTGCTCAAACTCTTGCTTGGCTTTACTTTGAGTTAGAGTGGTCATCTTTATTAAACGACTGTTTTCCGGCAACCCAAATACATAATCTACTTTGATTTGAGACTCACACCATTCCATAATATCTTCTCGGGAATAGGCGCTATCTCCACGAACTAAAATCTCTACATTATTCCATTCTGCACGTATTTGTTTAATGACTCTCTGTAATTCTGATAATGCTCCCTCTACTGGGTCTACATTGGCAGCCCTAAGTTTAGCTGCTAATAAATGTTTTCCACAGAAAATATAAAGTGGTGCATAGCAATATCCTCCATAATAAGTATTGAAAAATACTTGTTCTTGATTCCCATGCACTAAATCATCAGTTACATCCAAATCTAAGATTATTTGTCTTGGTGGTGATGAATAAGATTCTAAAAATATGTCTACAAATAATTTCTCAATCTCTTCTTGAGAATGACTAATTTTATGGTAGCGACTTTCTGCTCCTTGTTCTAAATTTTCAGGACAATGTTCTATCCGATTTAATGTACTCTTTCCTGCCAATGTACATGGTTCATTCTCTTGACCAATGCTTTTTCCTAATGCCAGTGCGAACATTGGATCATGACGTAATTCTTCATGGTCATTTAAGTCTTCATATCCCATTATTAAGCCATATATTCGTTGTGTTAATAAGCTTTCTATGGGATGTAATGTCTTATTTGGCTTTCTGTAGTCTTGGAAACATTTAGCTAATCGTGATGTTATTAGGACTTACGCATTGACAGAATAACAAAATAGTGCATTGATAAATAAGGGTCGTCTAGTAATGGGTATGAGAGAATGAGAGAAATTACTAAACCCTCGACAGCACAATGCAATCTAGACATCTACACCTTATTTTTACTGTCAGAGCCAAAGTATGGAGGGTGCAGTAGGTTAGCCGAGATATTGGGAGATGTTTCACATGATAGTGTCAATCGCTTTTTATTGAGAGAGAGATACGAACCAAAAGATTTATTCAGCATAATAGAGAAAATTATCAACCTGGTAGGGGGGATATTAAGTGTAGATGATACAGTCATAGAAAAGATTTACAGCGACCCTAAAAATGCGGAATTAATCAGTTATTTTTGGTCAGGGAAAGCCCATAAAACTATTATTGGCTTAAATTTAATCACTCTATATTACAGCGATATTAATGGTAATTCAGTGCCAATAAATTATAGAATATATGATAAAAAGGAGGGAAAAACAAAAAACGATTATTTTAGAGAAATGGTAAGTGAAATAATAAGCTGGGGAGTCAAACCCAGAATGGTAACAGGAGATAGTTGGTACTCAGGAGTAGAAAACTTAAAATTTCTAAAAAACCAGAAATTGGGTTTCCTATTCGGAATTGAAAAAAATAGAATAGAACTGTTTCAAATGAGCCGCACAAGTATTGCCAAGTAGGCACTTTGGATATTCCTGAAGAAGGATTAAGAACTCATCTGAAAGAATTTGGATTTATAAAGTTGTTTAGGAAAGACTTTAAAAAAGAAGACTCTAGACATTATATTTTATATCTGCCAGATGAGGAGAAAATTCAAGACATAACCAGAAGTACCTTCGTCACAATTCATGATACTCATTGGGGTATTGAAACCTTTCATCGTGCCATAAAACAAGTGTGTGGAATTTGTCGGTTCATGGTTAGAGATACCTGTGCAATCAAAACTCACATATTTTGTTCACTTCAAGCATTTGTGAAATTGGAGTTTATGCGCTCTGAAAATATAATTAGCAATTGGTATGAAGTACAGAGGAATCTGTTTACTTCTGTTGTCCATGAGCATATTTTTGCCAACCTTCGCAAGGATGTCATTATCTAGACTACATAGATGATATTTTTTGTCAATGCGTAAGTCCTAGTTATTTGCAATTTTCGGTCTATTTCCGCAATTAAACTTAAACCTGCATCCGATGTTACTTTACCACCCTGGAAATTCACTACTATTGGTCTTGATTTTTCTCTTTCAAACTTGAACTGTTTTGGTGTACTATCTGTTGTTAGTGGGGTCATACTTTATAACTGCTGAAATGCTTTCTAAATATACATTTTCGCAGTTTTTGACCTCTTTTTTTATTTTCTTTGTGAGAAATCCGGGGAAACCAGGATACCAGGGTAAGCTCATCTAATTTGGTATAAAATGAACTTGACAAAAGAAACAAGATAAGCAGCAGCGAGCAGAGAAAAATTTGACTTGACATGGGAGCAAAAAAAGTGAGATGAGGACATAAGCCCCCCCTTCAACTCTAGGAATAAAGGTTTATGTCAGCAGGATTTGAAACTAAGTCAAGTGCTTCCAAGAAAAGAAATCATCATCAGGTAAAGCCAAGACAGGTGGCATCCATTGAAGCCATTCAACAAAGTTTAGTGGAAAA
>NZ_JAQMTI010000073.1:0-10851 GCF_028329225.1 Sphaerospermopsis kisseleviana CS-549
CAACTTTAAACACCAAACAAACCATCTAAAAATTACCATCCCGTACATCCTCAAATCCTGGTTATCCTGATTCAGACAAATACAACTTTAAACACCAACAGAAAATCTATAAATAACATCCTGTAAATCCTCAAATCCTGGAAATCCTGATTCAGACAAAATCAAAAATCCTGATTTATCAAAATTTCACAAAATATGATATAATAAATAACCGAAATCCATGAGGATAAAAAAATGTACGATATATATGATACCGATAAACGCAAATTATTATCAGCCTTATCTCACGGAGCAATTTTTTTTAGTACAACTATTGTCTCCGTTGGTTTACCCATTGCTTTATTAATTATCTCTGATGACCCAGTTGTTAAAGACAACGCTAAAGAATCTATCAACTTCCATTTCAATGTTTGGTTTTATGGCGCAATTTTAGGAGCTTTATTTTTTCTCCTTGGTTGGTTAGTGTTACCATTGATAATATTACTACCACTCGCAGGTTTAGGATATGTGATACATTGGGGATTAACAATTTTTGCTATCATCAAAGTTTTTGGTAATCCTGAGACACCCTTCCGTTATCCATTCATCTTTCGAGTTTTTTAATCATCATTTTCATTAGGTCTTTATTTCATGATAAGTAATCAGCTATCAGTAATCAGCTAAGAGCAAGGATTCAGAAATTATAACTTCGAGAATGTTATTTGTATCTGTTTCTTTTTATTCTTTGTATTTCCATCTTTCAGATACATATATTTTATTCTGACTTCTGACTTCTGACTCCTGCATGGGCGAAGTAGGGGCGAAGCATTCGGAAAATAACCTGTGATCAAAATTGAGAATTTATCGCCCGAATGCTGATGCTTCCAGCACGCTTCGCGAACGCCCTTACAGGAAAATAACCTTTTCATCAAATTGATAATTTATCGCCCGAATGCTGATGCTTCCAGCACGCTTCGCGAACGCCCTTACGACTCCTGACTTGAAAATTATTTTCCCCAATTCCTTCCCGGAAAGTGTCAACAAAGCTGTAAAATACAAAATTGCCCCACAGCTTCATCAACAGTAGGGCAAAGACAGTTAAGCACTGTTTCTAGTTTGGCTGAAAGTCACAAATTAAAGCACTGCTTTTGTGACGCTTTGTTTGATGTCCATTGAGTTTTTATTGATATAAAATCTATGTTCCCCACCCATCGCCCTCGTCGTTTACGTACCCATCCCCAACTACGTCGCATGGTACGTGAAACCGTTTTAACAACCAATGATTTAATATATCCTTTGTTTGCTGTTCCCGGTGAAGGTATTGCTAATGAAGTAAAATCTATGCCAGGAGTTTATCAGCTTTCCATAGATAAAATTGTTGAAGAAGCAAAGGAAGTTTATGATTTAGGTATTCCCGCTATTATCTTATTTGGAATACCTGAAGATAAAGATGTTGATGCTACGGGGGCATGGCATGATTGTGGTATTGTCCAAAAAGCAACCACCGCAGTTAAAGCAGCAGTTCCTGATTTAATTGTTATCAATGACACTTGTTTATGTGAATATACAAATCATGGACATTGTGGTTATTTAACAACTGGTGATTTAACTGGTAGAGTGTTAAATGATCCGACTTTGGAATTATTGAAGAAAACCGCAGTTTCTCAAGCTCAAGCTGGTGCAGATATTATCGCACCTTCAGGGATGATGGATGGTTTTGTGCAAGCTATTCGCGCAGGTTTGGATGAAGCGGGTTTTCAAGATATCCCTATCATGTCCTATGCTGCTAAATATGCCTCTGCCTATTATGGACCATTCCGGGATGCAGCAGACTCCACACCGCAGTTTGGCGATCGCCGCACTTACCAAATGGACCCCGGTAACTCCCGTGAAGCGATCAAAGAAATTGAGTTGGATATTGCCGAAGGTGCTGATATGCTGATGGTAAAACCAGCTTTGGCATATATGGACATTATCTGGCAAGTGAAGCAAGCAAGTAATTTACCTGTGGCTGCTTATAATGTTTCTGGTGAATATTCTATGGTCAAAGCTGCTGCTTTGAATGGTTGGATTGATGAGCAGCGTGTGGTGATGGAAACTTTGACTGGGTTTAAACGGGCTGGTGCTGATTTGATTTTAACTTATCACGCTAAAGATGCGGCTCGGTGGTTGTAATAGGTTAAATTAGTCTCACGCAAAGGCGCAAAGACGCAAAGAGTATTTTGAGTGTGTTTGTGTTTGAGCGTGAGATTTTAGCTATTAATAAAAGTGCCGCCGACTGCAACGGGCGATAAGGTCAAAATTATAATAATTCAGATAACCCAAGTTGCTAGTTATATTGTTTAGGTTGGCAATGGGTAATAGGTAATTGGTGATAAAATCCCAGTCTTAATCATGTTCATCCTTAAATCCTGGATATTATCTCGACTTACTTCGACAGGCTCAGTACAAGTCGCGGTAGTTGAGCGTAGTCGAAACTCGATAACCACCTGATTCTGACAATTATTTATAAATTGAGGATGTATCGACTGATAATTTCTTTTAGTTCTTGAGGTGCTTCACTAGCTATTGCTGCTCCCAAGTCAGGACGAATAACCCACCACCAAAGTAAAGTTTCTAAATGGGTTAGTGGGTCATTATCGGGACACCATTCAATATATCCTTCATTTACACCAATGAGATTGGGGAAAATATCATTAGCTATAGCAACACGCTGATCTAATTTGTTAAATTGTACAATATCTTGCCAATTAACTTCATTTCTGGTTTCTTCTGTCACTTATACTACAATTAAAAATTCAATCTTATTTTAACAGGACTGACACAAAAAACCTATTAAACTCTTATTCTTCTGTGTTCTCTGCGGTTCGTTATTCCATACATGATGCGTAATTTTTATCAATTAACAAGCTTATCCGCTTACAGAAACAGCCATTAAATATTCAATTTCTTGAAAAACGCTTTTTATTGTCTGTACAGCATTATGGGATAATGCAAACTTAATCGTGTTAACCAGTCCCCACCAAGCTTGTAAAGTGCCTTTATTAGTAGATTGACGTAACTGTAAAGTATAAAATTCTTTCCAAGAGTTGGGTGCTTTATAGGTTTTGAGTTTGCGCCAACGTCTGCGCCAAGTGAGAATATCCTTATCTGTGGGCGGTTCTGCTTCTAAAATCGGTGGTAAGTCGGCATAACTCACAAATCTGACTAAATGTTCAGAAACTACCAGGATGACGTGCGGCCAACAGCGAATCTTTCTGATTTGCTCTACGGGTATTTTCAATAATAGGGCGATCGCTTCTTTGGTGACAAACTTAAATAAAGGATTGACGTAGTTGGATTTTGTGGTTTCTAGTGTTATCATGGTTTTAGGTTTTTCCTTTAGGATTAATGCCTAGAGGCAGAAATTTATGATTATGATTGCCGATCGCTCTTTCGTTTGGTAGACTAGGGGCGATCGCTTTTTATGTTATAACTATAATGGACTATAATTAGGCTTTTGTCAAGTATGGGTTTGGTGAGGTTGCGGGTTAAAGAATTTGCAGCGGAGAAGGGCTGGACACTCAAAGAAGTTTCTGACCGTTCAGGAATAGCATACACCACTCTGAAAAATTATGCGAAGTCTCCGGGGTTAGCTTCGGTGGATGTTACTTCTCTTCACAAGTTGGCACGGATATTTGATGTTATGATTGAAGACTTGTATGAAATCGTCAAGGAATAGGTAACTGGTGACTGGTGACTGGTGACTGGTGACTGGTGACTGGTGACTGGGAGAATGAATAACCCATTACCCATTACCCATTACTAATAAGAGTGCGATCGCTGACGTTATTAAGGACGGAGGCACGATAAAATTTAAAAACATTAAATTGTGATAAAGGTCTAAATGGCAGAAACACTATTTTTTAACGCTCTACGGGAAGCTATTGACGAAGAAATGTCCCGCGACTCTAGCGTATTTGTTTTAGGTGAAGATGTAGGACACTACGGCGGTTCTTATAAAGTCACCAAAGACCTATGCAAAAAGTATGGTGATCTGCGAGTATTAGATACCCCTATTGCGGAAAATAGCTTTACCGGTTTGGCAGTGGGAGCAGCAATGACAGGGTTAAGACCGATCATTGAAGGTATGAACATGGGCTTTTTGCTCCTCGCTTTCAACCAAATTTCTAACAATGCGGGAATGTTGCGTTACACTTCCGGCGGTAACTTTAAAATTCCCATGGTCATCCGTGGTCCTGGTGGTGTGGGAAGACAGCTAGGTGCAGAACATTCCCAAAGACTAGAAGCATATTTCCAAGCAGTTCCCGGTTTAAAAATTGTCGCTTGTTCCACACCTTACAATGCTAAAGGGTTACTAAAAGCAGCGATCCGCGATGATAACCCAGTGTTATTTTTTGAACACGTTTTACTTTACAACTTAAAAGAAAATCTACCCGAAGAAGAATATGTACTCCCACTGGATAAAGCAGAAGTAGTACGTTCTGGGAAAGATGTTACCATCCTTACCTATTCGCGGATGCGGTATCATGTCCTGCAAGCGGTGAAAACCTTGGAAAAACAAGGATATGATCCAGAAGTTATTGATTTAATATCCCTGAAACCTTTAGATTTTGATACTATTGGCGCTTCAATACGGAAAACCCACCGTGTAATAGTTGTGGAAGAGTGTATGAGAACTGGGGGTATAGGTGCAGAATTAACCGCATCCATTAATGACAGGTTATTTGATGAATTAGATGCGCCTGTACTGCGGCTGTCTTCCCAAGATATCCCCACACCTTACAACGGTAACTTAGAAAGGTTGACTATTGTGCAACCAGAGCAAATTGTCGAAGCTGTACAGAAAATGATGGCTTTGCGAGTGTAGGAAAATTGATAATTGATAATTGATAATTGATAATTGTCAATTGTCAATTGTCAATTATTCCCTCATCTTCTACTCAAACCTGACAAAAAGAAAGTTATCATAGCCTTTGTCAGTTGTGAGTGATGGTATGGAAAAACAGCGATCGCTACTAGCGTTAATTATAGTGTTGGTAATCGCCGCAATTACGGTGATTGCCACAATTCCTGTACCCTTGGGGTTAGACCTGCGGGGAGGATCACAGCTTACTATTCAGGTGAAAACAACCGAGGAAATCAAAGAAATCACGGAACGAGAACTAGAAGCTGTGCAGAAAGTAGTTGAAGGTCGTATTAACGGTCTTGGTGTTTCTGAACCAGTAATTCAAACAGTAGGTACTGATAAAATTTTAGTGCAGTTACCTGGGGTAAATGACCCAGAACAGGCAGAAAAGGTACTGGGGGGTACAGCACAGTTAGAATTTCGGTTACAAAAGCCGGATACAGATACTCAACTACTGGCCTTTAGAGTATCAGAAACAGAACTGAAAAATAAGCAAGAAGAATTAAGAACAAGCAATGATGCAGATGCTATTGCTAAAAATCAAGAAGATATCAAGAAAAATCAGCAGTCCATCGCCGAATTATTTGCCAGCACTGATCCACCATTAACTGGTAAATACCTCAAAGATGCCTATGGTGAACCCACCCAAGGTAATAATTGGAATGTTGTCCTGCGCTTCGATACCAAGGGTGGTGAACTTTTTGCAGACTTGACTAAAAGGTTAGCAGGAACAGGTCGCGCTATCGGTATTTTTCTCGATAATGAATTAATTAGTTATCCCACAGTAGGCGTAGAATTTGCCGCCACTGGGATCACAGGCGGTTCTGCTATCATTACAGGACGATTCCAAGCAGAAGAAGCAAATAATTTAGGTGTACAGTTACGAGGAGGCGCGTTACCCGTTCCGGTAGAAATTGCTGAAAGAAGAACAGTAGGTGCAACTTTGGGTCAAGATAGTATTCAAAGCAGCATTTACGCCGGTATCGGTGGTCTAATTTTAGTCCTAATCTTTATGGTGGTTTATTACAGACTACCAGGATTGATTGCCGATGTATCCCTAGTGATTTACTCTCTTTTAACCTGGGCTACTTTTTGCTTACTCGGTGTCACCCTCACCTTACCAGGAATTGCTGGATTTATCCTCAGTATTGGTATGGCGGTAGATGCTAACGTACTGATTTTTGAACGCACAAGGGAAGAATTACGCGCAGGTAAATCTTTATATCGTTCTGTAGAATCTGGTTTTTATCGGGCATTTTCCAGTATTTTAGATAGTAATGTTACTACCTGGATTGCTTGCGCGGCTCTGTTTTACTTGGGTTCTGGGTTAGTCAAAGGTTTCGCCCTCACCTTAGCTTTAGGGGTAGCTGTGAGTATGTTTACTGCCATTACCTGTAGTCGTACCTTGATGTTTATAGCTATTTCCATTCCCGCTTGGCGGAAAACAGAATTTTACTGTCCTAAGCTGACAGCAACAAATAAGCAGGAGGTAGCTAGATGACACTAGATATTAATAAATCGCGGAATCTTTGGTGGACTATTTCATCAGCAGTGATACTGAGTGGTATCATCTCAATGGTGATATCTTGGCAAAATCCCAACATTAAAGCCCCGTTACGTCCTGGTTTAGATTTTATCGGTGGTACGCGGTTACAATTGGTGAGAGATTGTAGCCAACCTGGTAACTGTGATCAACCAATAGATATTAATGTGGTGCGGGAAGTTGCCAAAGAGCAGGGACTAGGAGATAGTAGTATTCAATTAATCTCTGAAAATGGTCAGAAAAATGGCATCACTATCCGTACAAAAAACCTAGAAACTGACCAGCGCACCAATTTACAAACCGCTTTAAGTGCAAAAATTGGTGCTTTTGATCCGCAAAAAAACCAAATTGACTCTGTAGGTCCCACATTAGGAAGAGAACTGTTTAGAACTGGAGTTATAGCTTTAGCAGTTTCCTTTTTGGGTATTGTTGTTTATTTGAGTTTCCGTTTCCAGTGGGATTATGCTTTGTTTGCGATCGTTGCCACATTTCACGATCTCTTGGTGACGGTAGGAATATTCTCAATTTTGGGTTTGGTTTTAGGTGCAGAAGTAGATAGTCTCTTTATTGTTGCCTTACTGACTATTACAGGATTCTCTGTTAATGATACAGTGGTAATTTATGACCGCATCCGAGAAAATATTAAAAATCATCCCCAAACACCAATTGCAGAAATAGTTGATGATGCTGTAAATCAAACGTTAAGCAGATCAATCAACACAACTTTAACAACTATGTTGTCTTTGTTTGCTATTTTTTTGTTTGGTGGGGAAACTTTGAAATATTTTTCTCTGGCTTTAATTATTGGTTTTATCGCCGGGGCTTATTCTAGTATTTTCATTGCTAGTACCTTGTTAACATTGTGGCGAGAACGCAATGAATATACAATAGATAAAATTAATACATCTGTTGATTAAGGAGTCAGTAGGGGCGAAGCATTCGGATAAAAATATTGGGGAAAAATCGATAATTAATCACCCGAATGCTTATGCTTCCAGCACGCTTCGCGAACGCCCGTACAGGAGTCAGGAGATCAAAGAGTCAGGAGATCAAAGAGTGTCAATAACTTATGGACTCACAGGAAGAACCAACAATTAATTACTCAAACCTAGAAAATTCTGATGTTGCTTTTATCGAGCAAGTACAGAAATTATACCAGCTAACAGTATATGGCAGGTGGTTATTTGTTTGTTGTTTATGGGTGATTATTGCTCCTGTGTGTCTGTGGAATTTACGCACTGAGTTTACCTTGTGGCAACAATATTTTACCTGGGTAGCTGTGCGATATGCCCTGGCTTTTCATCCATTTGCTACTGTGGGTTTAGCTTTTTGTATTGGGATGACGGTTTCTGTTTTAATTTGGCAAATTCGCAATATTTTGATCGGTTTACCACAACCGGAAAAGCAACGTTTAGAACAGCAGGTTTTTAAGATTCGTCAACAAGGACCGAGTCATCCTTTATGGAAATTGGTGATAGGTAATTGATAATTGATAATTGATAATTGATAATTGATAATTGATAATTGATAATTGATAATTGATAATTGATAATTGATAATTGATAATTGATAATTGATAATTGATAATTAAACAGAGTTTTAATTTTTAATTCATCAACATCCTGTACATCCTTTTAAGGAAGTGGGAGAAACAAATATAGCTACTACTATCATAACAGTAGGTGAGCTAACTTATATGTGGGAAAATTGGAGAGACAATCATGAGTAATTGAATATCTTGATTTTGATGTTTGATTTTTTTGTCTGAATCAGGATGTCCAGGATTTAAGGATTTAATGGATTATCAATTTATGGATTATCAATTTAACGATCTTTCAAGATTAAATAATTTCCATGATCTCAATAATCAATAATATAAATATATCACAAATATTCATCAATTACATCCTGATGCAGAAAAATCATCAAATCAACACTTGACAAAATCCCCAGATTGTTTTCTTCTTATGTTATGGGTGGAAAAGAGTGCGCCCATATATATATAGACTTTATATATAGACTTTATCTATCAACATCATAAATATTCATCCCATCCTGAAAATCCTTAAATCCTGGATATCCTAATGCTGACGGTGGTATAGTATAATCATGGCTAGATATACCCAGCAACTACCATGAGTCAATGTATCAATCCTGACTGTCTTTACCAAAATCCCCAAGGTACTAATTTTTGTCAAAATTGCGGTAGTAAAATCATTTTAGATGATCGTTATCTCCCTTTAAAATTTCTCGGTGAAGGTGGTTTTGGTAGAACTTTTCAAGCTGTAGATATCAAAAGATTAAATACACCCTGCGTCATCAAACAATTTTTACCCCAACAAGCAGGAAGTTCATCTTTACAAAAAGCGACGGAATTATTTCAACAAGAAGCTCAACGACTGCAAGAATTAGGTAAACATCCGCAAATTCCTGATTTACTCGCTTTCTTTCCCCAAGATGGTAGACTGTATTTAATTCAGGAATTTATTGATGGGCAAAATTTACTGCAAGAGTTAGACACTCAAGGTAAATTAAACGAACCACAAATCAGAATTATCTTAACAGAGTTATTGCCTGTTTTGCAATTTATCCATGACAATAAGGTAATTCATCGACATATCAAACCGGAAAACATTATTAGAAGCAAAACCGGTAAATTATTCCTGATTGATTTTGGCGTTTCTAAAGAAACAAGTGGTAGTATTTTAACTAGAGTGGGAACTATTACCGGAACTCCTGGATATGCACCACCAGAACAATTTAGGGGGATGGTTTACCCAAGTAGTGATCTTTATAGTTTAGCTGTAACTTGTGTCAGATTATTAACGGGACTTTTTCAAAAAAATGATGGTTCTGATTCTTTGTTTGATCCGATAAATATGGAATGGCAATGGCAAAAGTATGTTTCTTTAAGTCAGGAATTAACTGATATTTTAGAAACTATGTTGCAAGATATTCCTAAAAAACGTTATCATTCAGCAACAGATGTTTTAGCAGCATTAAATAATCCCATTCCGCAAAAAATTGTTGTTGTTCCTAACCCCCAACCTCCGCAAACACAACCAACTTCTAATAATCCATTTAAACAAATTTTTCAACAGTTGATTTCTCCCCCAATTAACTCACCTCAACCAACGATCATTAAACCTCAACCTACTAATTCTCACACATCATTTCAGGAAAATTTAGGTAATGGTGTATTATTAGAAATGATTGCTATTCCGGGGGGAAGTTTTTTAATGGGTTCACCGGAAAATGAACCTGAGAGACGTGATTCAGAAAGTCCTCAACATCGGGTGAATATTCAACCATTTTATATGGGCAAGTTTACTGTAACTCAGGCACAATGGGAACGGGTAGCAGCGTTACCAAAAATTAAACAGGATCTCAATCCTCAACCTTCCCGCTTTCAAGGTAAAAATAAACCAGTGGAAAGAGTTTCATGGCTTGACGCACAGGAATTTTGTGCTAGAATAAGCAAAGCTACAGGTAAAAAATATAGTCTACCTAGTGAAGCACAATGGGAGTATGCTTGTAGAGCCGGAACAACTACACCATTTTATTTTGGGAACACTATTACCACTGATTTAGTAAATTATGATGGTAACTATTCCTACGGTGCTGCACCAAAAGGCAAATATCGTCAACAAACCACAGATGTAGGTTCTTTTCCCCCTAACGCTTTTGGTTTGTATGATATGCACGGTAATGTCTGGGAATGGTGTGAAGATGACTGGCATAAAAACTATATAAATGCGCCTATAGATGGCAGTGCTTGGATTAGTCTAAGCGATTCTAAAATGCTGCGCGGTGGTTCTTGGGACGGCTATCCTGCTTTTTGCCGTTCGGCGCGTCGCCTCTGTTATGTTGCGGGCTTCGACTTCCTCAACGACGGTTTTCGTGTTGTGTGTGGTGCTGCGTGGACTTAGTATCCCTTTATACTGTTGCTCTTTTACCCTCTGCCCTTCTTGCTCTTTTCCCTTTCCCCTCGCCGTCAGGCGATCAAGTTTTTTTAAGATTTTAGAGGCATTTAATTTAGTTTAAAGTTGTATTTGTCAGAATCAGGATGTCCAGGATTTTAGGATTTACAGGATGTGATTGAGAGATTTTCTGTTGGTGTTTAAAGTTGTATTTGTCTGAATCAGGATTTTGAGTAGAGTAATTTTCAGATTGTTGATAATCATGCAAAAACAATCATTAAATAACATCCTGCAAAAATCCCCAACTTGCCAACAAACAATCATTGAAAAACATCCTGTAAATCCTCTGATCCTGGACATCCTGATTCAGACAATTATAATTCAACAAACAGAAAATATTATAGCAGTAGACAGAGTAGTTAGGACATCAATGAATCATGAAACTCTCACCCCAACAGGGTTTTACTCCTGACTCCTGACACCTGACTCCTGACTCCTGC